>JAFAWJ010000701.1 GCA_019242065.1 Chloroflexota bacterium | reverse complement strand
GGCTGCTCGAGCCCATTTCTGCGATACCCGTGAACCTGGTGAACGCACGGATGTTCGCGCAACAGCGCGGGCTGGAGATCGTTGAAACCAGATCGAGCACGCTGGCGCACTACACCAGTCTGGTCCGGGTGACCGTCAAAACGCGCGACGGGGCGACCAGTGTCGCGGGTGTGATATCTGACGGCCGAGCCAACGTGGTACAGATCGATGAGTATGAGCTGCACTTGCCGCCAACGCCTGGGTATCTGCTGGTGACCCAGCACGTCGACCGCCCCGGCATCATCGGCCGCGTGGGCACGTTGCTCGGCGAGGCGGACATCAACATTTCGTCGATGCAGGTCGGCCGTCGAACGCCTCGAGGTGAAGCGTTGATGCTGCTGTCGGTAGACGAGTCGGTCCCGGCCGCCGTGATCGAGCGCATCCGTCACGCCGCGAATATCGAGACCATCAAAATCATCAAGCTGTAGTGCGCTTCATTTCGTTCTTCACACGCCGCGTCGCCCGACCCCCGCAGGCCCCGCCGCTGGCGAGCTACCCACCCGCGGTGCGGCGCGCCTTCTACTGGTACGACTCGCTCAGCGACTGGCAGCGCATCCAGTACGCGGGCGTGGCCATCGTCTTCTTGCTCGCGTGCGGCGGCTACATGCTGGGCCTCGGCAGCGCTGTCGTCCTTGCCCGAGTCGAGTCGGACGACCCCGCCCTTGTAGCGACGCCGACCGACATACCCACCGAAATCCCCACGGCGACCGACGTACCGGATACCCCCACCGCGGTGCCGACCAATACGCCCGTGCCGTCCCCCACCAGGCCGCCAACCCTGGCTCCGACCGCGACCCCGTTCACTGCGCCGGTCATCTCCGAACCACCCGCCGCACCACGCGACGTGCCGGCCGTGATTGCTCCCCCGGCACGCAGCGCGCCGACGGTGGCCGTGCGGCCGCGCAACGTCGAGACCGGGTCCGGCGCCGTTGCGACCGCGCCCGCGCGTGCTGTCGTCCGCACGGAGGCGCCCGAGGTCGTCGTCCCGACATCAGGCAGCGCGCGCGACGTGACGCCGGTGGCGACGGTCCGCAGCCAACCGCTGGTGACCAGCGTGCCGACGGTCGCCGGTCAACCCGCGCCGCTGCTCAAGCCGAGCGGCCCGACCGCGGTGCCTACCCGAGCTGCAAATGCCCAGCCAACTCCACTCCTCCAGCCGCAGCCGACCACGGCCAGAACGCCTGCGTCTCGCTAGCGCATATACTCTGCGCGTGTTGCCGCCGCTTGCGCCTCACGCGGCGCAAGCCGCGCCTGTGGCTTTCTCCAAATCCACATCGGCCGCTCCGCCGCGCCATTACCTGAGCGTCGCCGACCTCTCGGCGGAGGCCATCTTGGACCTGCTGGATCGTGCCCTGGAGCTCAAGCGGTACGGCACGCCGACCGACAACCGGCTCGCGGGCCGCACGGCGGCGCTGGTCTTCCAGAAGCCATCACTGCGCACGCGGGTGTCCTTCGAGGTGGCCATGCTGCAACTCGGCGGCAGCGCCGTATACCTCTCCCCGGCCGAGGTCCAGCTGGGTCAGCGTGAGGGGGCGGTCGACGTCGCGCGGGTGCTGAGCCGGTACGTCGACATCGTCGTCGCGCGCGTCTTCCTGCATGCGGACGTCGCGGCTCTTGCCGAGAACGCGTCGGTACCCGTGGTCAACGCGCTGAGCGATCGCGAGCACCCGTGTCAGATTCTGGCTGACCTGCTGACCCTCTACGAGCGCCGCGGCAGCCTCAAAGGTCTGCGGGTGGCCTACGTCGGCGATGGCAACAATGTCGCGCATTCGCTCGCGCTCGCCGCGCCCGCTCTGGGCATCGAGCTGACGTTCGCCTGCCCCGACGGCTACGAGCCGGACCCGGTCCTCATGGCGCAGGCGCAAGCGGGTGCGCCGTCGGGCGCAATCGAGCTCTTCCGCGATCCGCACGAGGCGGTGCGCGGCGTCGACGCAATCTATACCGACTCGTGGTACAGCATGGGTCAGGAGAGCGAAGCTGAGGTGCGGGCGCCGATCTTTCGGCCGTACCAGCTGAACGCGGCGCTGCTCGCCGACGCAGCCCCCGGTGCGCTGGCGATGCACTGTCTACCGGCGCATCGTAACCAGGAGATAACCGACGACGTGATGGATGGCACCACCTCGGTTGTCTACGATCAAGCTGAGAACCGTTTACACGTGCAAAAGGCACTGCTACTCGACTTGCTCGGTCAGGACTGAACCATGGATTTCGCAGCACCGATCGATCGAGCGGTCGCGCTGCTGCAGAGCGTCTGGCAATCGTTCCCCGCTCGGTTCAGCTTCAGCGCGGTCCTCGACATCGCGATCGTCACGGTCCTGCTGTACTGGCTGCTGACCCTGATTTCAGGGACCTCGGCGGCGCCGATCGTTCGCGGCATTCTGATTCTGCTGACGCTCGGCGTCGTCCTGAGCAACCTCTTCAATCTGACCATGCTGCAGTTTCTGCTGCGCAATTCCGTCCCGGCGTTGATCATCGCCATTCCTGTTTTATTTCAGCCCGAGATCAGGAGGGCGCTCGAACAACTGGGACGCGCGGGGTCGCTGATACCGCGCACGACGGCGGCATCGCCCAATACGCGCTTGGCCGAGACGATCGCGCGTGCCGCGCAGCAGTTGGCCGAGCGGCGATTCGGCGCGTTGCTGATCATCGAACGCGCCACCCCGCTGGGTGAGTACGCCTCCAAGGGCGTGGCGGTCGACGCGCTGCTCTCTTCCGAGCTGTTGCTCAACATTTTCTGGCCGAACTCGCCGCTGCACGACGGCGCGGTGATCATCCGCGGCGACCGTGTGGTTGCCGCGGGAGTGGTCCTGCCCCTGTCGCAGTCGCCCACCGTCGAGCACATGGGTACTCGGCATCGCGCGGGCATCGGCATTACCGAGATCGCCGACGCGATCGCGGTGGTCGTGTCCGAGGAGACCGGCACGATCTCGCTCGCTAATGCTGGCCGCATGGTGCGCAATCTGGGTGAGGCGCGGCTCCAGAAGGTGCTGTCGATACTGGATCGATCCACCACCTTTGGCACCAACGGGCGGCCGGTGGTGGGCTTGCCGAGTTTGCCCGGACTGGGCCGCCACCGCGATTCGCGCGCTGCCAGCCGTAAGTCGGCGGACCAGGCCGAAAAGAGCGATGATTCCGAGACTGACGCGGCCTGACGCGTTACAGCTCGCCGAGTTCTAGAAGCAATCCATGCGCCTTCCATTCACACTTGACCTGGGCCGGGGCGTCTTCGCGCTGGCGTTGGCGGTTCTCCTGTATTTCGTCACGCTCAGCGAGACCAATCCGTTCGATCAACGCGAGACGGGCTACTCGGTACCGGTGCAGGTGGTGAATGTCCCGCCGGGTCTGGTGGCCACCACCTCGCAGCAAACGGTGCGGCTGTGGGTCACCGCGCCGCAAGACGTGTTCGCTCGACTTCAGCCGCAGAACTTCGCGGCCCAGGTTGACGCGACAGGCGCCTCCGCGGGCGACAATCAACTCCCGATCAGCGCATCCTCGACCGATCCGCAAGTGCGCAGCGTGTCGGCTGATCCGGCCAACATGCTGCTGCACCTCGAAGAGGTGAGCGACCAGGTGATCCCCGTCCGCGCCAACCTGCAGGGGCAGGCGGCCTCAGGCTATACGGTTGGGTCGGCGACGGTTGATCCGCCACGGATCACGGTCACCGGCGCGGCGAGCCTGGTCGGGCGTGCGAGCGAGGCCGTGGTCGACGTCAACATCGACCATGTCACCGTTTCGGTCAACGGCGCGTTCACGCCGCGCATTGTCGACGATCGCGGCAACGACCTGAAGGACCTGAACCTGCACGCGTCACCCCAGTCGGTGACTGTCCAGGTCCCGATCACTCAGCAGACGCTGTACAAGGAAGTCGGTATCCGACCCAATATCGAGGGCCAGCCGGCGCCGGGCTACGCGCTGCAGCCGGTCGAGGTCAATCCGCCGACCACGACGCTCGTGGGCGATTCGGCGAGCCTGGAAGCTGTCAACTTCGTCGACACGGCGCCGATCGACATCGGTGGCATCTCGAGTACCGTGGTGCGCAACATTGCCCTGTCGCCGCCGGCGCGGACGCTGCTGCTGCAAGACGGCCAGACGGTGACGGTGACCATGCGCGTGACGACCTTGCCAATGACTCAGACGGTGCGCGTGGCGCCGTCGGTGATCAACCTGTCGGGCGCTGTCCAGCTTGCGCACCCGCTGGACCTGGTGGCGGTCACCATTTCGGGGCCAGCGCCGACGCTGCAAAATCTGACGCTGAATCCGAACGACTTCAAGGTGACCGTCGACGCCAGTGGCAAAGGCCCGGGCCGCTACACGCTCGACGTCAAAGTCCAGCAAGTGCCGACCGGTCTGACGATGGAGGACTTCACGCCCAAACAAGTGCAGGTGGACTTGTCTGAGGCGCCGCCCACTCCAACGCCCGTGCCGTCGCCTACGCCGTCGGCCCCGCCGGGATAGGTTTTAAGCGAGATGCCGATTGTTGCCCTCGTCGGCCGGCCGAATGTCGGCAAGTCGACACTCTTCAACCGCTTGATTGGCGAGCACCGCGCCGTGGTCCACGAGCAGCCGGGCACCACCCGAGACCGGCTGTACGGCACCGCCGAGTGGCGTAACCGCGAGTTCACCGTCATCGATACCGGCGGCATCGGCCTCGAGACCGGCGACGGCGACCTGCTGGCCGACGTGCGCCTCCAGGCCGAAGAAGCCATGCGCGAAGCCGACGTGATCGTGTGGGTCGTCGATGCCTCAGGTGGCCTGACCGCGGCCGACGACGTCGTCGCCGACCAGCTGCGCCCGTCGCGCAAGCCCGTGATCCTGACGGCCAATAAAACTGACAACCAACGTCGCCAGCTGGATGCCCTCGCCGAATTCACCCCGCTGGGGCTGGGCGAGCCGGTGCTGGTCTCGGCGCTGCACGGCGAAGGCACCGGCGACCTGCTCGACGCGATCCTCGAATGGTTCCCGAAGGCGCCGATCGAGGAGGAAGAGGCGCCAGCCGTCTCGATCGCAATCGTCGGCCGCCCCAACGTGGGCAAGTCCAGCCTGGTCAACCGGCTGTTGGGAGTGCAGCGCTCGATTGTCCGTGACGAGCCGGGTACCACCCGCGATGCCATCGACACGCCCATCGTCCGCGACCAGCAAACCATCCTGTTGATCGACACCGCCGGGATCCGTCGCCGAGGTCGGATTCAGCCGGGCGTCGAGAAGTTCAGCGTGCTACGCGCGGTGCGGGCCATCGAACGCGCGGACGTCGCGGTCTTGCTGATCGACGCCACCGAGGGCGTGCTCGCCCAGGACGCGCACGTGGCCGGCTACGTGGACGAGGCCGCGCGCGGCCTGATCGTCGCGGTCAACAAGTGGGATCTCGTGGAAAAACATCCCAAGGCCCAGGACGAGTACACGACCATGCTCCGCCGCGAGCTCAAGTTCGCGGACTGGGCGCCAGTGGTGTACATCTCGGCCAAGACCGGCCAGCGGGTGGATCGCGTGGTGACCGAGGCGCTGGCGATTCAAGCGGAGCGCACCCGGCGCGTGCCGACGCCCCAGTTGAATGACGTCATTCGACGCGCGGTCGAAATCCACCCGCAGACCGAACGCGGTCGGGCGCTGAAGATTTACTACACGGCCCAGACAGGCACCTCGCCGCCGCGATTCACGTGCTTTTGCAACCAGCCAAAGCTGGTCCACTTCAGCTACGTGCGCTACCTGGACAACACCTTGCGTGCGGCCTTCGGCTTTCGCGGGACACCGATCCGCCTGGAGTTCCGTGCGCGCAGCGGCACCCCCAGGTCGGAGTAGCTACTCGGGCGCCAGCAGCGGCGCAGTCAGGTACCAGCGCCCGTCGACCTGCTCGACGCCGACCCGCGGCGAGGCCTGATAGAACTGGTCCGGGTAGGCGCGGTCGATGTCGAGGTCGGTGGTGACATCCTGGGGCCTGCCGAGCAGGGAGCCGTCGCGGACCGCGACCCCGGTGACGTCGTAGACGTTGCCGAGCTGGTCGCTGACGAAGTCGGTCCACTGCGCTCGTTGGTCAGGCGCAATCTCGGCCATGGCAGCGTCGAGGTCGCCGCTGGTGACGGCCGCCGCGTAGCGCCGCACGCCCGCCTCGACCGCCGCGGCGGGTCGATCCCAGAGCTCGACGCCGAGGATGGCGACGGTGATCACCACCAGGAGCGCGCCGTTGACGAGCACACTCCTCGGCACGCGGCTAACGATGCCACGGCTATGAAGAGTGGTTCAAGTTGTTTGTTGAGAGCGAGTTGGAGTG
>JAFAWJ010001189.1 GCA_019242065.1 Chloroflexota bacterium | reverse complement strand
CTCTGTATGACCTCCAACGAGGTCTGTCTTCCAGGGGTCGGGCCCGGGCTCAGCAGGAAGAGGTTGTGTTGCGGCTGGTCGAGTTGCAACACGCGCGCACCCGCCGTGCTGGCCGCGACGATTCGAGCACCATCGGGGGAGAACTCGGCCGCGTTCGCACGCTCGCCATTGGGTAAGTTGATCGTCCGTCGCAGGTAGCTCTGGAACAAAGCTTCTCTCAATGCGGATTCGGCCTGGTCCGTTCGCCAGGTGCCAATGGCTTCGAGAGCCTTGGGCAGACTCACCTCAGGATCGTTCTGAATAGCGGCTTCGGCAGCATCGGCCGCTGAAATCGAGTTGGCGATCTGATGCTGGATGATGTACACACTGGCGACCGCCAGCAGGGCGACGATTACCGCGGCAAGTATCCCGCCAACCATCACGCGCGTCCACCTGCGCTTGACGGTGGCTCGGCTCGCCTCGACGTACTCGCGTTCCAGCGACTCCGTTTCGTCTGGGTGCATCTTGATCCAGGTCTCGAAGCCGCGAAGTTCACTGCCCGAAGCGAGCAGCCGCGCAGGACGATCGGCCCGATTCCACTCCTCGGCACGCCGCTGGGTTTCGGAAAGATGCGCGGCGATCCAGTTCCGATTGTCAGACTGGATGGGCTCCACCAGCTGATCGTGCGCGATCTCGATGAACGTCAGCCCACGCCGTGTTTCGCCGCGCACCAGGTACGCGTTTTGCAGCTCCTCGACGGCCGCATTGGGCAGATCCCGCGTGTGCTCTCCGACCTCGTCCGCGAACACCTCGCTGCGCATGCCGCCCGGCGTGATGAGCTCACGCTCGATCCACCGTCGCAGGACATATTCGGAAACGCCAGCTCGCGCGGCTGCCGACTGCACCGCATCGCGATAATATTCGCGCAGCGCTTGATGCACGCTACGTGGAGCATTCAGCTTTTCCACGCGCGTGGTGCCCGGGGGCAGCTGGCTCCACTCTGTCTTCCACAGGTGCAGGCACACCACCTGGAGCTGCAGCGGCTCGACATACAGGCCGAGGGCCGGCACGTCGCTCGAAGCACGCGCAATCCGAACCGTGCGGAGCTGCGTCACCAGGTCGTCCGCAACGGGGGAGACGTCGAGACCTGCTTGCCGCGCTGGTTCGACGATCGCCTCGCGCGCCGCGGCCTCACCCAGCAGCTCCAGACGAAAGGTTGTGCTCAGACGCGTGGGCAGCAAGCCGAGGAACGGTTCCAGGAGCGCCAGGTAGTCTTCGCGCATGGCGAACAGCGCCCAGCGGCTCGTGTTCCGAAGGCTTTCGCCCAGCTCGCTGAAGAAGGCCAATTTCGCGGCGTGGTCGATCGGATCGTCGATCAGGACCTCCTCGAACTGATCGAAGACCAGCAGGTGCCGACCCGGCTCGGTTTGCTCGTACTTGTCCAGGTACTCGTCGATGGACAGGCGCGCGTCGGTGCGATCGGCTCCCAGAGACGCGAGCACCTGGAGCGCGTAGCGGTTGCGATCGCGGATCTCTCCGTCGCGCCACGACGTCCGCTTGCCGGCCCGAATAGTCGGCAACGGCTGCAGTCCGCGCGCTCTGAGCTGCGGCAGCAGCTTGGCCTCGATCAGCGAGGTCTTGCCCGCGCCTGATGGCGAATACAGCAAGACAAGCCTCCGACTGACGAGCAAACCGCGCAGCAGGTCCACGTCGCCGTCCCGTCCGAACAGGACCCGTCCTGCGTCAGCATCGGCGCGGGTGAACGGTCGTGGTCCAACGTACGGACCGCCGTCCAGGATGACCCGATCCTGAACGGTCATGTCGCCTGGGGCTCCTGCAGCTCGTGCCCGAGTTGCCGCCACAGGAAACGCAAGTTGCGCACGAAGTCCGTCGAGCTCCCCCAATAGATCGAAATATTCTCAGACTGAAAGTAGCGGTCGAGGTACTGGCTCGCGCGTATCGGGTCCAGCGTACTGTCTTCGTCTGGCCGAATCTGCACGGCCACGTGGGGCAGGTCCCTGCCGAGACTGCTGCCAGCTTGCTGCACGAGGCTGCGGAACAGCACGCGAAACGGCCAGCCGGTGACCAGGAAGCCCAGGAACAGGACCGAGTTACTGCTCAGCCGCTCCGTGATCTGGACTGGATTGAGGTCCTGGTTTTTGCTGACCTCGATGAGATAGTCGAAGTAGTCGTCCTCGGTGAGGACCATGGTTTTGGAGCGCCCGATCTGGCCGAGCACCTGAAAGACCAGTGGCCGCTCCACCGTCGGCTTGTACACCGGTCTGGCCTCTCGACCACAGACTGACGGCGGCCATTGCGCCCGCTCGTTCCACCGGCAGAGCTCGACGGTCGGGTCCTTGCCGGCGTCGCGCAGCGCATCAACCAGCAGACTGTCGACGCTGGCGCTGACATATACCGGGAACGGCAGTCCGGCCAGCACGCGATACGGGTCGTCCGGATGCTCTTCGCGGTGGCGCTTGCCAACGACGCTGATCAGCGCGTCGATATCGCCCTGAGGGAGCCCATCCGGGAAGTGCTCGCGGTACCGCGTCTGGAGCTCGCGTTCTACATATTTGCGAAGCTCCCGGGCAGGGAAGTCTGGAAACCGGTTGTTGCGCGCCAGGTATTGCGCGACCTCGGCGAGGTTCTGGCGATCGTTCGGCGACATCGGGTAGTCGAACTCTTCCGCCCATTGCTCGGCGATCTGGCGGGCAGAACCAAGAAGAAACTCGCTGAGACCGAACCCGAGAATCGGTACACACTCCTGGTCCTCGATTTGCGCCAGGAGCGCCTTCCATTGGTCAAAGCCGCCCGCACCCGGAGCGGTCCACAGCTCGGTCGTCTCAAGGCGGGTGAACAGCACCGGTACCCAGGCGTCGCGCATGTCGCGAATCGTGTGTCGAGCGCGCGACATGGCGAGCTCGATATTGCCGGTTTCGCCCAGGACCTCGAAAAAGGTCGTGGTCAACGCCGCGGCGGTCTCCAGCCCGATCTGGTCTTGCATCGCGACGACCGCGCCCACGCCAGCACGAATCAGTTCTTGGCCCAGTGCCGCCAGGGCGCCCGCGTGACCGCTGCCAGCGCTCTGGCACGAGGCGAGCACCACCAACCTGGGCACGTTCCCAAGCTGCGAGACCTCGCGAACGAGGTCCTCGCCGCCGATCGTGGTCACCTCACCCCCGTCGTTCTCAAGATAGAGCCGAGCCTCGCCATTGGAGTAGGCACCGTGACATACCACGTACACGATGTCGTACCCCGGCGAGCGACGCAGCTCGGTCACGAGATTGTCCAGCGTGACCCCGCTTCGACGCGAGAACACGACGTCCTCCGGTGGGACAAGCGGCCCATCACCTCTCGAAACAAGCGCGGTGACGGCCATGTCCTGGAGCGACCCGGCGACCCGACTCAGTTCGGCCTTGACGTCAATCCGTTCCAGAGCCACGCCCTCAGGTTTCGCTTGCTCGATCCTGGCTGGGCTGGCGATGACGACCAGCGCGCGCATCTCCGCGACTGATCTCGCAGGCAGACTGCGCAGAGCAGCGCTGGGCAGGTAGCGCGAGAACAGGATCCGGTCGCTGGTGGCAATTGGCACCCCGCTCGGGTCGCGCAGCATTTCCCAGCGGAGCGCCGACAGTTCGGGAACATCGGGACCTATCTCGAGCTGGACTCGCAAGCGGACGTCGTCCGCGTCGCGTGCGCTGAGCGCGATGGCCCTGTCGACGGCCGAGCGTACCGCCGGATCGGCATAGAACTGCTGACTGAGGAGCCGCGCGTAGGCCTCCTGGTCATTCGCGGTGGCGGCGAGTTCCTTCAGGTCGAAGCTCGCCGTTCCGGACTCATCGGTGGGCGCACCGGAGCCCGCGCGCGTAAACTTGGCCTGGACCCGATAGCTCCGCGCATCTCCACTCTGAACCTCTGGCCCGGGCGAGAGCCTGACCAGGAGCTCCGCGAAGCTACCCCGACCGTCCGTGGCTTCTGTTGTGTACCCCATTTTCTCTTCCCCGCAACTCCATGCTAGCAAGACCCACTACGTCCACGGCGTGCTGCGACTCGTCCGCAGTCTTCCACTAACGCTCAGGGGAGACGCATCACCGACACCAGCCCGGCCATGGCCGTGCTGGCTGCCTTGACCAGCTCGACGCGCTGCTCCTGGGCGCTGCGAACCGCTTCGATGTGCAGCGCCCACAGCTTCTCGTCAAGCTCTCCCGATGGCAGGCGGGGAACGACAACCGCCATCTTGCCGTCAATGCGGAGTTCGGTCACGGCGCAGCACTGGACAGAACCATTGAATCGGTTATTGACTGAGTCGTATTTCACATGGTCGAGATCCGCGTCGTCCTTGCCGACATAGGTGACGACCTCAAGCGTCGCCAGGTCCGCGGCAAGCGTCGCCAGGGCCCCCACCAGCTTCTCGGATGCCGATTTGATGCCACGCGCGAGATCCACTGAAATCTCGCGGGCCTGGTCGACGAACGGCAGACCATAGGCGACATCCTCGCCCTCGGCGACCACCGCTTGCGGATCACCGGCCTGCAGCACGATTTTGCCAGACGGGTCCACCTCCACACGGACTCGATACGGACCGTTGGTGGATTGGACCGACACTTCGTGCCGTACGGGCGCGGTTGCGCGAGGCTGCGCATCGACGGGCTCCACCACTGGCGGTAGCTCCGTAAGCCGCCGCGCCTCAGCCACGGTTGAAGGAGCAGGGTCGGTCAGCGGCCCAACGGGTACCCGGACCGCCGGATCCCCGAAAACGACGAACCCTCGCGCGTCAACACTGCCCTGCCATAACCGAGCGAGTTCAGCTGCATCCGGATCAATGCTCGTTTGCTTCGCGCTCAGCAGCACCGACTGAAGGTCCGATGCCATTTCAGCGTAGCGTTGATTGAAGACCTCCAACGCGGCGCCTACCGGCAGGCCCTGGGCCAGGCGACACAGCGCATCTTCGAACGCGCCCGTGTTGCTCTTCTGGAGTCCATCACTCACCCACGCGAATGATGAGCCGAGCGTCCGTTCGATGTGCCCAATCACCGCGAGGGCGCCGCCGCGCGGTTGAGCCAGCAGGTGTTGCGGAAGACGCGCCACGAACGAACGCGGCGCAATCGGCGCGGCCAGGCGGGCGCCGATTGCCGTGAGCGGTGCAGGAGCCGCTGGAGCGAGCGAGGGGAAGTCATCCAACCGCGGGGTACCGGCGCCGTAACACGCGAAGTGAAAACTGATCAACCCGGCAACGTCGGCATCGTCAGCCAGATCGTCCGCGGAAAAGTAGAAGTCCGTGGGAATCTCGCGCCTTCCCCATTTGCGCGGTCCGGGCCAATCGCCACACACCAGGCCGCCCTGATCGCCGAGCTGGCGCGGGTGCCCGTTGGGAAAGCCCATGCCGTGGCTTGCGGTGAACAGGACGGCCGGAGCATCACCCCGTCCCAGGAGTTCCACGAGCCGGGCTTTCACGCCGGCCTGTTCCGGAGTGACCTCGATCTGCCATGCAGAGTGGTCGTCTTTCAACTCAGTCCGCGCGGGAAGCCGCTTTGCCAGGCCATCGACCAGCCACTCGCGGCTCAACGCAGTCGCGGCGTCATCCGCATTTTTTACTCCAAACAGGGTCAGACGACGTGGTCGCCAATGCTGGGACTGGCTGGCAACCACCGTCCGAGCGTACCGTGCATAGTCCTCGCACACATCGAACCAGATCCGACCGACAGCGTACTGGACGTCCAGTTGATATTGGAAACCGTACGAAATCATCTGCGGATCCCCGACCAGTAGCAGGTAGTACGGCATCTGTTCGGGATCGGCGGATCCAGCGGCGGCCACGCCCTGGCGCCTCAGAAACCCGGTCTTGCTCTCTCCGGGTTGGACGACATACTCGTGATAGAGCCTACCAGCCTGACTCCGACGCAATTCGAGCAGGGGCTGCAGCGCCACTTTGACCTGGACGTCAATGTCGCTCGCAAAGACCACGCCCCAACCGGTCTGCGCGAGGTCACCCAGGTCACGGACGCGGTCAACGGGGCCGAGGTTCGAGCCGGTAGCATGAAGTCGGGCTTCTAGATCACCGAGATGGCTGGAGTTCGGTGTCTCGGCCCGAGCTTGTGCAGCAACGCTCTCGGATGCGGTGTCCCCAAGCAGGTAATCCCCGCTTGCGCCGTCCAGGCCAAAGTAGGCAAGTCCAGCTTCCATACGTCCCCGCTCGCCTGGTTCCAGCATCAGGGTGCACCCTAACCTCGCACTGCCATGCGTTCAGAAGTCCGCCCATAGACGTGAGCCCGGCAAATCTAAGCGGTTTGGGTCAATTCGTCAATGGCTGACCATGGCGCACGGCGCACGCAGAGGTATAGGCAACCCGGATGCCGCGGGTCCCTGACGGGTGTCGGGTGCAATCCATTCCGTCAAGTTCCGCTCATGGCAGTGCTGGCGTCACCGGTCACACTCCGGGCTGGTCCGTCGGCCCTTGCGTCGATGAACTGGTCGACCCCGGCGCGCTGTCTGGTGTGACCCGCAATGCGTTGATCGCGTTCATAAAATCGATCCACCCGTTGAACGCCAGGGTCATTGGCGATTGATCGAACGGCATAATCGTGCCCGCGAGCAGCGCTGTTTGCCCCAAGCGTACTCGGAGGACAAATGTAGCCATTTGCTCGTCGTCCACCAGACTGTGAGCCTCAGACCTGCCAACCCCTGCTGAGGGTTCCGACGAACTCATGTCGTGCAGTCTGCAGTTTCTCTAGGCCCACTGCGTCAGGTGGTTGCCCTGATGTATAACCCGTAGTGCAAAAAGGCGTCCCCCAGGGTGGGGTGGTCACACCTCCTATAATGTTGCAAAACGCCCCGAGCGAGTGCGTCGGGGCTAGCCACAGAAGGGTCCAGCGGTACGCGGAACACGATGTTCACTTCAGTGTGGTCGATCTCGACACGGCTGACCAGCATGCGAATGATGCTGCGGCGGGTGAGCCAATCGGCGGTGTCGAGACCCTCCTCTATCTGAGCGGCGAAGTCTTCTAACCGGCCAATCAGCAGCCGCAGCTCACGTTGGAGCGCCTCCGCCTCCGAAAGTTGACGCACCTGGTCGTCCAGCGCCGTGATGCGTTGGCGGTGCCGGGTGATGCGCGATTCAAATTCCGGTTTCTCCAAGTAGCCTTCGGTGTAACTGTCGATCAAGCGTGCCAGACCCTGACGGAGTTTGTCGCGCTGCCGCTCGACAGTGGTGCGTTCCGTCTCCTGCTCACTGCGGACGGTCAGCCGTTGTCGGTACTCCTGTTCCAAACGATTGGGCTGCTCAAGTAGCGCCCTGGCCTCCCGCCACACTGCCAGATCCAGCAGGTCCGTTCTGATCTGGTGGTTGCCGCACACGCGTATCCCTCCGAACCGGTAGGCGTCGGTTCCGACGCAGCGGTAGTACGCGTAGTGGCGCGGATGGTGCTTGCGGGCCGACGGGCTAATCGCCTTGCCGTAGTACGCGTCGCCGCACTCGGCACAACAGACCAAACCCTGCAGCAAGTATTTCGCTCCGCGCAGACCGAGCCGAGCACGACGTCGGTTTTCTGGAGTTGCTCGTCGACGGCAGCGAAGACGGCGGGGTCCACGATCGGCGGCACGGGGATGTGCAACCAGTCCTCAGGCGGCGTATCCCGAGAGCTTCTCGCCTCACGCGGCTGGAGGGGCCGCCCACGTTGCGCCC
>JAFAWJ010001184.1 GCA_019242065.1 Chloroflexota bacterium | reverse complement strand
CCACTCCTGAAAGTACGGCCGCGCTTCGGCAATCGCCTGTTCCTCGGTATCGGCGATATGGAACATGATGCCGACCACCAGGTTCGCGCCGAGTGGCGTCTGGCGACCCTGGCGCGCCTGCGCCTCCTGCCAGGCGACGACGGTTTTCGACGCCGCGCCACCGCCGGCCGCGCCGCCACCGATGACACCCTTGATGCCGTGGCGGGCCATGAAGTCCAGACCCCGCGGACTGGCGCTCACGATCGGCTGGTAGCACTCGACGGGCAGGCGCGCCGGACGCGGCACCAGCGTCAGGTCCTGCAGCCCGTAGCCCCGATACGGCACCCGCGGCGGCAGCGTGTAGTACGTGCCGGTGTGCGAGAAGGCTGGCTCGTCGAAGGCCTTGAAGATAATGTCGATCTGCTCTTCGAACAGCGCGCGATTGGCGTCCGGATCGAGCATCGGCGCGCCGAAGGTTTCCACCTCGCGCGTGTGGTAGCCGCGTCCGACGCCGAACACCACGCGGCCACCGGTCAGGTAGTCGGCCACGGCGTAGTCCTCGGCGAGTCGCAATGGGTGCCACATCGGCGCGATGTTGAAGCCGCAGCCAATTTTGATGCGCTGCGTCAGGTGGGCGAGGTGCACCGCCAGCAGCAGGATGTTGGGAATGACTTCGTAGCCCTCACGCTGGAAGTGGTGCTCGGCGAGCCAGAAGACGTCGTAGCCGCGCCGATCCATCAACTGCGCGATGCGCGTTGCTTTGTCGAAGACTGTGAGCAGCCGCTCGTTCGACAGCCAGCGGTCGTTGACGGGGGTAGCCGCCAGACCATGGTCGTCGAGGTCGACATGGCCAGCGTACAGACTGCCAAAGCGCGTGATCATGCAAGTCCGAGGGTACCATCTGACCCTTCACATGACGGAATCGACGTCGCGGCCGCGCTATCGGCTGCCCGCCTTCTCCGAGCACGTTGGCATCGAAGTGCTCGAAGCCGATCCGCAGCGCGTGCTGGGTCGCATGCAGATTGGACCCCAGCACTCCAACGGCAGTGGTCGCGTGCACGGCGGCGCCATCATGACGTTGGCCGATACGCTCGGGGCCATCGGCACCGTGCTCAACCTGCCGCGCGGCTCGGCGACGACAACCATCGAGTCGAAAACCAACTTTCTGGCTGCCGGTCGCGGCGACGAGCTGGTCGGCGAGTCGCTGCCACTGCACATCGGCCGCAACACCATGGTCTGGCAAACCACCATCCGAGACGCCGAGTCCCGCCGCGTGGCCGTGGTGACCCAGACCCAGCTCGTACTTCAGCCGAACTCCGAACAGCGTACGATACCGGCCAACGACTGAAGAGAGGTCGGCCAATGCTGAGTAAAGAAGACAACGAGCTCGTCACACGCGTCGGACCGGGGACACCGATGGGCAATCTCATGCGGGAGTACTGGGTGCCAGCGTTGCTCGCCTCCGAGCTGCCGGGACCGGATTGCGACCCCGTCCGGGTGATGCTCCTCGGCGAGAAGCTCATCGCCTTCCGTGACACCAACGGCAAGCCCGGGCTCATCCAGAACCACTGTCCGCACCGTGGCGCCTCGCTGTTCTTCGGCCGCAACGAAGAGGCCGGCCTGCGCTGCGTCTACCACGGCTGGAAATTCGACGTCGACGGCACCTGCGTCGACATGCCCAACGAGCCGGCCGAGTCCGACTTCAAGTCCAAGGTCAAAGCGACGGCGTACCCGTGCACCGAGCGCGGCGGCATCATCTGGGCCTACATGGGCCCGCGCGCCAATCCGCCCTCACTCCCCGACCTCGAGCCGAACATGGTCGGCGACGACAACGTGGTCCTGGCCGCCATCCAGCGCGAATGCAACTGGCTGCAGGGCCTCGAAGGCGACATCGACACCAGTCACCTCGGCTTCCTGCACCTCGGCGCTGTCCAGCCCAAGGACACCCGCCCCGAGACCTTCGCCTACTACACCGTCAACGACCGTGCCCCGCACTACCAGGTCGTCGACACCGACTACGGCGCCATGTACGGCGCGTATCGACCAGGTCCCGACGGGCAGCAGTACTGGCGCTACGCCCAGTTCCTGTTCCCGTTCTACGCCATGATCCCGACCGGCGTCCTGGGCCTGCAGGTCCTCGCCCGCGCCTGGGTGCCCATGGACGACCACCACATGATGTTCTTCAGCATGGGCACGCGCGTCTCGCAGGTCACGTCGGCCAACGTCAACGCCAACCGGCGCATGGTCCGCCAGCGCCCTGGCGAGATGCTGCTGCCCAGCACCACCGACTGGTACGGACGCTTCCGGCTCGAGGCCAACGTCACCAACGACTACAAGATCGACCGTGACAAGCAGCGCCGCAAAGAGGACTACACGGGCATCCCCGGTATCCACACCCAGGACCAGGCGGTCACCGAGAGCATGGGCACCATCTACGATCGGTCTAGCGAACGGCTGGGCACCAGTGATGTGATGGTCATCCGCGTGCGACGGCGCTTGATCGACGCGGCGCGGGCGTTTGCCGAGCGTGGGCTGACACCGCCGGGTGTCGACAACCCCGAGGTGTATCGGGTGCGCTCCGGTGGCGCCTTTTTGCCAAAGGACGCGAACTGGCTGGAGGCGACCTCCGAGCTGCGCAAGGCCTTCGTGAGCCATCCCGAGCTCGACGCCGCGCTGGCAGGCTGATCGATGGCCAACCACGACGTGGACATTCGAGTGACCGCGGCCCGCGAGAAAGGAGCCTGAGGGTATGGCGACCTTCGACGCGGATATCTACGACACCGCTGCGCGGGAAAAAGAGGTCGAGATCACAACCTACGGCCGCAAGAGCGGCAAGCCGTCGCGCCGCATCATCTGGATCACCGCCCTCGACGGCCGCATCTACGTCCGCTCGGGCCTGGGCATGACCCGCGACTGGCCGAAAAACCTCGCAGCCAACGGCCGCGGCGTCCTGCACATGGACGGCAAGGACGTGCCCGTCACCGCGCGACACGTCACCGATCCCGAGGAGGCGCGCTCCATGCACGCGCCCGTCAAAGCAAAATACGACGCCGAGCGGCCGGCCTCATCCGGACAGCAACCGCTCACTCCCTCGGAAGAGGCGGTGTTCGAGCTGACGCCCGCGTAAACTGCCGACTGCGGTCAGGCATTCCACGCCCTGACCCCAGGAGGTTCTAGCCACTCGTGACCGTTTCCCCGCCAGCCTCTGATCCCGCCGACTTCTCGACGACCGTCCAGTCGGTCGTCGATACCCAGGTCGCGCCGTCCGCCACGCGCGTCGACGCCGACGCCGCCTTTCCGCGCGAGAACGTCGAGGCTCTCGGCCGTGCCGGCGCCCTGGGCATCCTGAGCGCGGCCGACGTTGGCGGCTCGGCACGTGGCCTGCGTGCCGCGGCCCAGGTCATCGAGCGGCTCTCGAGCGCGTGTGGCTCGACGGCGATGGTCGTGCTCATGCACTACGCCGCCGTCCCGGTCATCGAAGCCCACGGACCGCGCGACGTGCGCGAAGCGATCGCCGCCGGCGGCCACCTGACGACGCTTGCCTTTTCGGAAGTCGGCTCCCGGAGCCACTTCTGGGCGCCCCTTGGTACGGCCAAACCGGTCAATAGTCACGTGCGCCTGGACGCCAACAAGAGCTGGGTGACCTCCGCCGGCCAGGCCGACAGCTACGTCTGGTCCAGCCAACCGCTCGCGGCGAGCGCGGGCATGACGCTGTGGCTGGTACCCGCCCGCAGCGGAGGGCTGAGCCAGGCCGGCGCCTTCGACGGACTGGGACTGCGCGGCAATGGCTCGACGCCGATGGCCGCCTCCGATCTGCAGGTCTCGCCATCGGCCATGCTCGGCGAAGATGGCGCAGGGCTCGACGTGGCCCTGGCTATGGTGCTGCCGAATTTCCTGGTGCTCAACGCCGCCTTCAGCCTCGGCTTGATGGAAGCCACCGCCACCGAGACCGCCGCGCACCTGACCGGCACCCGCCTCGCACACCTGGATCAAACCCTGGCGCAGCAGCAGACCGTGCGCCTCGACTTCGCCCGCCTCCGCCTCCAGGTCGACCAGGTGCGCGCCCTCCTCGAGGACACGCTCAACGCCCTGGAGTCCGGCCGCGCCGACGCCATGCTGCGGGTGCTTGAAGTCAAAGCCGCCGCCTCCGAAGCGTCGCTGCAGGTCACCGACCTGGCGATGAAGCTGTGCGGCGGCGCCGCGTTCCGCAAGGAGCTGGGCATCGAGCGGCACTTCCGCGACGCACGCGCCGCGCGGGTCATGGCGCCGACCACGGACGCGCTGCTCGACTTCGTCGGACGCGCCACGTTGGGGCTGCCATTGCTGGGCGACGTCGTCGCTCGATGAGCACCTCGGACGTGTTCACGCTCGGGGCGGTCGCCTACGATCCGAAGGTCGTCACCATCTGGACCGGCTTTCGCGACTGGTTCCTGCGCCACGACTTTCCGTTCGACTACCTGCTGTATTCCAACTACGAGCGGCAGGTCGAAGAGCTGCTGGCCGGTCACATCCAGTCCGCCTGGAACTCACCTCTGGCGTGGATCCGCGCGCGGCGGCTGGCAGAGGCACGCGGTGCGCGCGTCGAGGCCGCGGCGATGCGCGACACCGATCGCGACCTGACCTCCGTCGTCGTCGTGCGCGCTGACAGTCCGCTGCGATCCGTGGCCGACCTGAACGGTAAGCGCGTCGGCGTGGGCGCGGTCGACTCGCCCCAGGCGCGGCTCCTGCCGCTGGCCCTGTTGCACGACGCGGGCGTCGAGGTGACGGCGCAGCGCTTCGACGTCGGCGTCGGGCTGCACGGCGACCACATCGGCGGTGAACGTGAGGCCGCGCGCGCCCTGATGTCGGGCGAGGTGGACGCGGCGTGCATGATCGACGGCAATCACCTGGCCTTCACCCGCGAGGGCACGTTGCCGTCGGGTGGCACACGCATCGTCGCCCAGACTCGACCGTTCGACCACTGCAACATGACGATCGGTCCGTCGGTCGACAAGGATTCCGTCGAGCGCTTCCGCCAATTGCTGCTGGGCATGTCGTACGCGGATCCCGAGCTACGTCAGTTGTTCGACCTGGAGGGTCTGACCCAGTGGTGCGACGGCCGCACGTCCGGCTACGCGCCGCTGGAGGCTGCCGTGGACACTTTCGACTTCTATGACCCGCTCGGCCAGGTGCATGCCCGCGACTATCGACCTTGAAGACCTCGGGCTCGATCGGGGCGGCCACCTGCTCGTCGAACACGCGCTGCGTGAGGTGCCGATCGGCGGCGAGCTGACCGTCAGCGGGCGTGATCCCGCATTGACGATCCACCTGCGCGCGTGGGCGCGCGAGCAGGGTCACGCCTTTCGCGATGGCAGCGTGCTCGTTCGTGGTTCGGCCGCGACGCTGCGGTGGACGGGTGCCGAACGCGCCGGTGGTCCAGCGACCAGCGCAATCGTGGACCATCCGGGTTCGACCTGGGGGGTGGCCGCCCGCGGCGCGTTGATCGAATCCGGCGGACCCGTCGTCCGCTTCGACTACGAGGACAGAGACCTGGTGTGGTCCGACCTGGCGCCCCGGCTCTACGCCGCCGCCGCGGCCAATCAGTGGGACCCGGCCACGGCGGTCGACTGGGCCGCCGAGTTCTCGCTGCCGGGCGACGTCGAAGCCGCCGTCGTCCAGGTCATGACCTACCTGGTCGAGAACGAGCAGGTGGCGCTCATCGTGCCCGCGCGCTTTCTGGGGCGGATCCATCCCCACTTTCGCGAGGTGCTGCAGGTGCTGGCGGTCCAGGCGGCCGACGAGGCGCGCCACATCGAGGTGTTTGCCCGCCGCGCCGGGTTGCGCGGAGAACCTCTGGGGGTCTCGGGGGCCGGTGGGCGCGCCTCGTTGGCGACGCTGCTGGAGGAGCCGGACTTCGCACTCGCGTCGTTTTTGTTGTCGGTCCTGGGCGAGGGCACGTTCCTGAACCTGCTCGGCTTTCTGGAGGTGCACGCGCCGGATCCGGTCTCGCGGCGGGTCACCCAGCTGGCGCGGCAGGACGAGTCGCGCCACGTAGCGTTCGGCATGGCCCACCTGGAGCATCAGGGCGCGCTCGATCCCCAGTTGTTGGGACGGTTGCGCGGGGCAGTCGAGCGGCGGCACGACGCGCTCATGGACACGGCAGGGCTGAACCAGGGTGTCTTCGACGCGCTGGTGCTGCTGGCGGCGGGCTCGTGGCAGCCGGCGGACATCGCCCGGGGCTACCAGGCGGTCGACGAGCTGCAGAAGGCGATGGACGACGGTCGTCAGCGACGCCTCACCCGCCTGGGCTTTTCACCCGACGAGGCCGCCGCGCTCTCCGCACTCCATACAAGGAACTTCATGTGATGCGCGTTGCAATTGTGTGTGGCAATCCAAAGGCCAAATCCCGCACCCTCGAGGCCGGCGTCTTCGTCGCCCAAAAACTCACTGGCACTCCACCTGACCTGGTCCTTGACCTCGTCGACATCGGCCCGAACCTCCTCGGCTGGGGTGACCCCGTCGCCCAGAAAGCTGTCGCCGACGTGCAGGCATGCCAGCTGGCCATTTTCGCCAGTCCGACCTACAAGGGCACGTACACCGGTCTCTTAAAACTGTTCCTCGACCAGGTCCCTACCGACGGACTCAACGGCGTCATCGGCATCCCACTGATGCTCGGCGCCGCCCTCGGCCACGCCATGGCCCCGGACCTGCTGCTCAAGCCCGTCCTGGTCGAGCTCGGCGCCGCGTGCCCGGCCCGCGGCCTGTACCTCCTCGAGACCGACTACACCTCGGAGGCCATCGTCGACCCGTGGGTTGCGCGCGTGCGGCCGTTCCTGCCCAGCACCTACCATACGAGTCAGAGCTAAACCCTCCGGGAGTCAATCAGATGCTGTCCAAGGAAAATACCGAGCTGCTGACTCGTGTCGGCCCAGGCACCGTCATGGGTGAGTTGATGCGCCAGTACTGGCTGCCCTGCACCTATAGCTGGGAGTTGACCGCCGATGGCGACCCACAGCGCGTCCGCATGCTCGGCGAGGACCTGATCGCCTTCCGCGACTCCAACGGGGTGCCCGGCTTCGTTGCCAACAACTGTCCGCACCGCGGGGCGTCCCTGTTCTTCGGACGCAACGAAGAGGCGGGGCTGCGCTGCGTCTACCACGGCTGGAAATTCGACACCGCTGGCAACTGCGTCGATATGCCGAACGAGCCGGCCGAATCTGACTTCAAGTCCAAGGTCAGAGCGACCGCGTATCGCGGGGCTGACGCGGGCGGTATCACCTGGATCTACATGGGTCCCAACCAGACCGACCCGCCTGGCCTGCCCCAGTGGGAGTGGTGCCAGGTCCCAGAAAATCAACTGCAGCACTCGCACAAGGCCATCTACCAGTGCAATTTCATGCAGGCGCTCGAAGGCGAGCTCGACACCACGCACGTCTACTTCCTGCACTCACGCCTGGATCCCCAGGCGGCGCCGAGTTACGGCCTGTACGCCCCGGACCGCCGCGCCCGGCTCGAAATCGACGACACCAACTACGGCGTCATGTACGCCGCGCGCCGCAGCGAAGAAGTCGACGACGTGTATTACTGGCGCACCACCCAGTTCCTGTT
>JAFAWJ010001159.1 GCA_019242065.1 Chloroflexota bacterium | reverse complement strand
CTGCGAGCCGACGGGTGTCGCGGCGCCAGAACTGTCCAGCAGAAAGAACTGCAGCAGCGGATGCGCAGCCTGGCAGCTGACCGCGGCCACGTCAACACTGAAAGTGATGAAGTGGTTGCTGCTCGAGAAGGGGATATTGTTCACTGTCTGGAACTCGACGTGGCCGGCACCGGGATCGGCTGCGGTGTACGCCGACACCGCGTAGTTGGCCGTTGGGTTCGACGCGCCAGCGAACAAGCCAAGGGCGTACGCCAGTTGCTGGGCACCGTTCCAGGCGAGTTGGTTGGTGCAGTCGACGACCTGCGCGGGGGCAGTGGGCGACTGAAGCTCCGACGAGACCCAACCATTGCAATAGCTCAACCATTGCGGATCGGCGGTATAGGTTTCTCCAGAAGCGCCGGTGTACTGGTTCAGGTGCAGAATCGGGCTCGGACCGGGTACGTTCTGGAAGTTTTCGTCGTAGACCACCGTCGGCGCCTGGGGTACGCCCGGCGTGCCTGCCGCCGCCAGGGCGCGGGCAGCCAGAGCCAGTCGCGTCGCCCCGGGGAGCAAGGCTGGCATCGCCAGCGTGCCGAGCGTGAGCGTCACTGCGACTAGCCAGCGCATGACGAAGATCCGTCCGACGGTGTGACCGCCACCCGGTATTGGTGCCGCCGTCGTGGTTGCACCAATCCAAGGCGGAGGGGAGCAGAACCAGATCGTTGAGAGCACATTGCGGGCTCGACAGCGCTATGGCTGCCATCGCACTCGCCGCCACCGAAGTCGCGGCGCTCCTCGCGTCTGCCTCTGAACATCGATTGCTCCTCAGTCGTTGAGTAGTGTCCGCAAGGCGTAATCGCCGTTCTCGGTTCGTGTGTGATCAACGCTACGTGTCTGGTCGTCAGTTAGACATCCGGGCGATCACTGATAGCCGTGCCTTGGAACTAACAGGCTTGTCGCCACCAAGGATTGTCTCCATTGTAGAACCTATGTTCGCCTTGATTGACGGAGCCCCTGCGCTTGCCGGCTGACCTGGTGGCTTCTTCAGCTAGCGGCTGTGGGCTGGGCGCGTCAATCCCATCTGGCCGGCATTAGCTCGCCACCAGCGGAACCGCGGATGCACCGCAATTCGAGTTGCCGATGGTCCAGCGCGGTTCACGCAGCTACATTATGGTCCACGGTGAGCAGTCGGTTCGCCGCGCTCTGGAGGACCGCGTCCTCGGACCATCAAATCCACGTGCTGATTCACTGGGGTCCGTGGCCGGGGAGTTCGCTGATGAGTAGCTCGCCAGCACCAGGTGGCGGCGCGACCACGCCTGGCGGAACATACGCCGATCTCGAGTTCAGCTCTGTCCATCAGCAACCGCTGCGAGACATGCCGCGGACCTGTACGGATACGACTTAAAGTAGAGCGGCGGTGCCGCGCTATAGGAGGGAATTGGTGTTCACCCCAATGTACCGGGCGCGAGTATAGCGGATCCTGTGATCATGACGATTGAGACTTCTCCGCAACACAATATCGCCGCGATGGCGCGAGGCGATGCGCCGGTGCTCGAGACACTTGCCCAGATGACCCTCGACACATTCAAGCGCTCCGGACTGGACGCCGAAACCTACGCACTGGTACGCATCGCTGCTCTTGTTTCGATGGACGCCGCACCCGTTTCCTACATGTTGAATCTGGGCGCTGCGGCCGATATTGGCGTGAGCGTTGAGCAAATCCAGGGGACGTTGGTTGCGATTGCGCCGGTTGTCGGCAGCGCGCGGATTGCCTCCGCTGCGAGCAAGATGCTCCGTGCGCTTGGCCTGGCCGAGGCTCTCGAGCAAGAGGACGAGGACAACGAATAACCCCCGTTTTACGTTCGACCCGTTTTACGTTCGGCAGGTTTTGGCCGATTAGCGACAACGACGTCGTCAATCGGCCAAAATCATCTAAGGAGCCTGCCGAGATGAACGCCCGCCCTCAGGTGACGATGCGGCTGCCGGAAGCGGCGTACCGTCGACTCATTGTGGCGATCTTGAGTATGGATGTAGAATTTTTGGCGGATGATCTGCACTGTCGCCGTGTGACACGCGAAAGGCTCGCCACGTTCTCAGCGGCGTCTGAGACTAGGAGCCAGGGAACAGGCGTCGCGTCTGTGACTAGGAGTCACCGCCGTGAACACCAGCGTCGACATCACAACCGGTTTCGTTGAAGAGATGGAGTTGATCGACCAAGTGGTCGTGGAGTTCCTGTGCGGGTCCGGCTCCGGCGCCGAGCTGCCACTGCTTGGTGAGCTGCGCGATCAGCGTAACATCCGGGCCCTTCTTAACATCCGGAATCCGGGCCACCAACCAATGTGACGCCGCTCGGCAACGCAACGGTTGCACTCCGCGGTGCTGCAATCAATTCAAGTCCGGCATTGGTGAGTGACGCCGAAAGTTGTGCTATCGACCCAGCGGTCACGGGACCAATCGCGTCCACACTGAGCATGATCGGCGGCGGTGTTGGCGTCGGTGTTGGCGGCATCACATCAGATGGCTGCGGCGGGGGTGTGGGTGTAGGTGTGGCGACCGGAGTTCCGGTTGCAGTTGTGGATGGGGTGAGCACTGTAGGCGCTGGCGTTGTGCTGGGCGGGACCATGCGCGCGGCAGTGGCAGTCGGTGTGGCGCTGTGACAGATGTGGGGTTGACGTCGCAGGTGTGCGACGATCCGCCACCACTATTGCCCGATGCGGCGGACGGCACAGTGGTTCTTGTCGCAGTCGCCGATGAGACTGCGACGCAGCCCGTCACGGAAGTCGGTGACCCGACCTGCGCCGCAGATCAACCCAGTCCGCCGTGTCGCTCTGGATGTCCGCCGTTCCTGGAGCGTGTGTCGCGGTCGGCACGGGAGCCGTAGATGTGGGAGTCACTGAAGTAGCGGCGGCGCCGGCGAAGTGGCAGCCGTGCCCGGTGGCGTGGTGGTCGGTTTCTCGGTGGGCGATGATGTACCTCTGGTAGTCGCAGGAGTTATCGAGGGGTAGCCGAAGGAGTTATCACCGGCGTGAGTGGCGTGGTCGGTGAGCTCATCACCGGACTGGCGGGCGCGGTCGTCGGACAGGTCGTTGAGAGCATTGCCGGCACGACTGTCATGCTGGGTGTGCGGGTGGCTGTCGCAGTCGGGGTGCTGGTGACCGTCAGCGTAGTGGTCAGAGTGCTGGTCCCGGTTCCCGTCGGAGAGTTGGTTGGGGTTCCCGTAGCCGTTGGAGTGGTGGTCAGCGTGGCCGACGGGCTTGGAGTGCTGGTCGTAGTCGGGGTCACTGTCGGCGTCTCTGTGGCGGTGCTGGTCGGCGTAGCCGTGCTGGTCGGGGTGGGCGTCGGCGTTGCAAGGGCGACTGTCAGCATGCTGTTTCCAGGCGGGTTGAGGTCGACCTGGGTCACGTTGCCGGACTCATCGTATACGTTCCCAGCGTGCTGGCGGTGACGTTGACGCTCGCCGTGCACGACACCTGGCTCACCGCGAACTACTCCCAGTAGCAGTGGCAGTCACCACGCCCCTGGAGCAGGTTGTGGTGGGCCGATGGGTTTGGCCACCTGTACCCCGGCCGGCAGCGTGTCGACGCACGACCGGCCGTTCTTCGCGCCCAGCTCGGTCGTGTTGGTGATGGTGAAGGTGAAGGTCAGCACCGCGGTGCGGCTGCACCGGTTGCTGCGCGCGATGGATTGGGGCCCGTCGTGGACGCGCTCGGGCACACGTAGCGAAGTCGCTTGACTCGGTGCATGTTTACACTGCGAGCGTGTTCACTTCCGCGACTCGTCAGAGTGAACGGAGATGCCAACAAGTACGGGAAAACACGGAGCTGTCGTGGAATTAGGGTTGGCCCCGATTCTCACTCAGGTGGTGGGCCCGAGACTGGATTGTATGGTCAGCCAGAGTTCCTTCGAGCAGAATATCTCGGCATTGGCGCAGGGCAATGCGCCCGTGCTCGAAACATTGGCTCAAGTGACGATGGACAGCCTGGAACGCTGGGGGCCGGGGGAGGAGATGCAGGACACGCTCGTGATGGTTGTGCCTGCGGTCCAGTGCGGACGTTCGTTTGGTGTCCTCGAGGATGGCACGTGGCCTCTGACTCGGCGCACCGCTGGATGAGGAGACCGGAACTGTCAGCGTGGTAGCCGTTCAGCGAACAGTGCGTGCAAATTTTGCTTGCGAGGTCGCCATGATCAGTCAGCTGATCCAGTACTTTTGGCGTTTGTTTTTGCCGCGACCAGTCCTTCGTCCTGCTCTGGTGCGAAGCGACGCGGCGGAGCGTCCGTACCTTGTCGACGCGCGGCAGCGGGGAAGGCTTGGACGCACATGACGAGCGGTGGGGAAACCTCGTTCGTCGGTGGAGTTGATCGCTCGGAGATCGAGTGGCATGAGACTGCCAACTTGCTGGAGCCGAGCGAAGCCGAAATCGATGAGTGGGCCGCGCAGGAGCGCCGGCGCCGGGAGGCGTGGCTGAAGGGCCCCACCGAAGCTCAGAAAGCCGCCTGGGCGGAGAGCGAGCGCGCCCGTCGTCTGGGTGCCGGGCGCGGCCCGAACACCGGCCACCGGCCAATGACTCCGTCGCCGGTCGTAGTGCAGCGCTTGTTGAGGGAGGCTGAGCTCGCGACTAAAGGTGCGATAAGCCTGCTGTTCCAGTTGTCGATCGGCCAGGCTTTCGATCAGTTGGTTCGGGCCGGTCGCGAATGGGAAGAGGAATTCTCACCAGCAGCAGAACGCCCACGGAGCGTTGCGCCGCCACGTGCCGACCTCAGCGATGACGCGGATGGGGACACGAACGGGCCTACTGTCACTCCCGAACGCCGCGGCTGAGCAGTCCACCCAAGCGGAGTTCCTCGCGTGAGACGGCTACTTCGACAGGCCGGACGCCTCTGGCAAGTGTAGCCGTTCTCGCGCGAGCCTTCGTCCTGCCATCCTTGTCACCTCCGGCTCGGGCAGCAAGCACTGGCCCAGTGCGTATGCGGTTGGCATTTGAGGATCTCGGCGGAGCGTGGGTCAAGCTGGGCCAGATGCTCGCAATGCGGTTCGATCTGCTACCGGCCGAATACTGTGATGAGCTGTTCAAGCTCCTGAACGACGTGCAGCCCTTCCCCTACTCGGACGTGTGCGAGATCGTACGCCAGGAACTCGGCGGACCACCCGAGGATGTATTCAGGACGTTCGAGCCGAAGCCATTTGCGTCCGCCTCGATCGGTCAGGTGCATCGCGCCCATTTGCGCACTGGCGAGTCCGTCGCGGTCAAGGTGCAACGGCCAGGCATCCGTGAGAGGATGCGGGCCGACATTGTGCTCATGTACGGGGTGACGCGACTGCTGGACTGGAGCCGCGTGTTTGGAGCAACGCGCAGCCGAGAGGTCATTGACGAATTCCCACGCTGGACCACGGACGAGCTGGACTACCTCGTGGAAGCGCGCCAATCAACGCAACTGCGCGAGCACGCTCGCGGCGAGCCACTCGAGTACATCGCCACGGTATATCGGCGCTACACCACCTCCCGAATTCTACAAGCGAGCTTATTGTTGGCGTTTCACTGCTGGATATTGTGGTTGCTGTGCGTCGCGGTAACGAGGAGTACTTGCGACAACT
>JAFAWJ010000936.1 GCA_019242065.1 Chloroflexota bacterium | reverse complement strand
TGGGCGAGGATGATGCGCTGTCGGACGAGACCTCCAGCGTGCTGGGGGCGCCCGCGTGAGCCAGGGACTGTCGCGTCCAACACGTCTAGTCGGCCCGACTCGTGACGGTGAGCCTGTCACCGTTGACACCCGAGGTC
This sequence comes from Chloroflexota bacterium, assembly GCA_019242065.1. Next base: position 4,059 of record JAFAWJ010000936.1, on the reverse strand, counting down.
AGGATGAGGGTTTGGACGCACGTGTCGTCGAGGGATCGCACGTTGCCGAGCACCCAGTCGGCGATCGACACGTCGATACGTCGGGAGCCTCGGTCGCGGACGACAGCGTTGACGTACGTGGCCGAGAACGTGAGCAGGTCCAGCGTGCCCTCCACGTGGCCTTCTTCGTGTTTTGCCTCGCCAGCGTTGCTTTCTTCGTTGCCCGCTTCTGGACCGTGCTCACCGCTGGCGAGCTCTTCCATCGCCTCGGCTTCGACTGGACTCTTTTCTACGCCCAGGCCATGGCCTTGCGCGCCGGCGCCGGACCAGGCATCTACGACCAGGACGTCATCAATCGCTATCTCCAGCCGCTGCTCCAGTACTACGGCGGACCGTTGACGTCGCTGGACGGCTGGCCGCAGCCGTACCCGCCGTTTTTCGCCGCCGTGCTGGCGCCACTTACCTTGCCGCCGGCGCCGATCTCGTTCGGGCTGTGGCTTGGGCTGTCACTGGCGGCGGCCGGCTTCCTGGCCTACCGCGTGCATCAGCTGCTGCCCGAGCTGGGCCGGCTCGGCGCGCTGCTGGCGATCCTCGCCGCGGTGCCGGTGGCGTGGGGCCTGTTCATGGGCCAGCCCATGGTCCTGCTGGCGGTGGCTGTCGGCGAGATGTTCATCTCGTTGAAGGCCGGCTTCGACTTTCGGGCGGGCCTGTGGCTGTCGGCCCTGCTGCTGAAGCCGCAGTACGCGCTGTTGTTCGGCATCTTTGTGCTGTGGAAGCGGCGCTGGCACGCGGTGGCCGGCGCGATCCTGGGCGGCCTCGCGCTGCTCGTGCTCGGCGCGGTGACGGCTGGTCCCACCAGCTATCTGAACTTCGCCTCGGCACTCGGCCAGATGAGCGACCTGCACGGCGGCGTGGCCGGAGCGAACCTGATGATGAACTGGCGGGCGATCGTGATCGCCGCCCGGCCGACGATTGGCGAGAACCTCGGACTCACCATCGTGTGGACGCTCTCGATCCTGACGATGCTCGTGGCGCTGTTGCCGTTTCGCGGCAAATGGGACCCGGCTGACCCGTGGTTCGGGGCGAAGTTCTGCGTGCTGACCCTCGGCGCGCTGGTCGGCAGCTATCACAGTCATCCGCACGGCGCGGCGCTGCTCATCGTGCCGCTGGCCGCCGCGTGGGCGAGCTCCGCCTTTCGGACCAGCACGCGATTCGCCATCTGGCTGGCGGTCTACGTCCCAACCTTTATCGTGATCTGGGTGACCGGCGTCCTGGAGGGGCTGGCCGTCTCGCCCGACAGCGACGTGCCCGTCTGGACGGTGTGGCCGAACGTGTTGCCGGCGGTGCTGTTCATGCTCGCCTTCGCGCTCATGAGTCTCGATCTGTGGAACAGGCAGCGTGCGCACCGTACGTGATGTGGTGGCCGCCGGGGCCACGGTTGCCTTGCGGCCGTTCGGCTACGAAGTGCGCGACCGGATCCTCAGCGAGAAGCCGGAGGGCTTTCCCAGCTACCTGGAGGCGGCCCACCGCGTGGGCATGGACGTCAACGACTACGAAGAACGCTACCTGGGCTGGTATCCGGCTGAGGCGCTGCTGACGGCCACGCTGTTTCCGTCGCTCCGCCCCGAATCGGTGGTGTGTGAGGTCGGGCCGGGCACAGGACGGTTCTCGCGCTACATCGTGCCGCGCATTCCGCGCGGCCAGTTGCACCTGGTGGACCATTCGGCGTGGATGGTGCGCTTTCTGCGCGGCTATTTTCGGGAGCAGCCAGGCGTGTTCGTGCATCTGGGCGACGGGCAGTCGCTGCCTCTGGATCACGCCGGCTGGGTGGACGTGGTGTTCGTCGCGGGCACCGTCATCGCCTTGAAGCTGGGCACGATCCAGCTGTACGCCGAGGAGTTTGCGCGGGTGCTCAAGCCCGGCGGGGTGCTGGTCTTCGACTACCTGGATCCGACGACCGACGATGGCTGGGTGCACTTGCACACCGAAGGCCGGCGGCTGGCGGACGTGTACACGTATCACGCGCCTGAGGTGATCGACCGCGTGTTTACCGAAGCGGGGTTCGAGGGCTTCGAGCGGCAGCAGCTTGGCAAGAGCACGTACTTCTCGGCGCGCAAGCGTGGCGGCTGATGAGTCGTCCGCGCATGACTGACGGTTGATGACCATCCTGTCGACCCAGAGCCTCGACGCTGCTCGCCAACGGCCGGGTTTGCGGCGCACCACCGACGTCTGGGCGAACGCCATCGTGGAGCGCGTGCTGGCGGCGCCCGTATGGCTCCAAGTGCTGCTGGCACTCGGCGTCATCCTGTACTATGCCCAGCGCGTCTGGACGGTTTTTCAGGACAGCGGCCTGTTCCGACGCCTCGGCTTCGACTGGGGTCTGTTCTACGGCCAGGCGATGGCCCTGGCCAGCGGCGACGTCTCGGCCATGTACCAGGTCGACCAGCTTGGTCGCTATGTGCAGCGCCTGGCGGCGTATACGTCCACCCCGGATGTGCCGCTGCTGCAGTGGCCCTCGCCGTATCCGCCGATGCTGGCCGCGGTTCTCGTGCCGCTGACACGCGTGGCGCCGCCGCTGGCCTTCGGCATCTGGACGTTGCTCAGCCTCGCCGCGTCGGTCGTCTTGCTGTGGCGGGTGAGTCAGAATGCGCCAACGGTCGGTACCGCGCGCGCCGCCGTCATCTTCTTTACCACCCTGCCCGTGCTGCAGGCCTTTCTGCTCGGTCAGCCAGTGCTGTTTCTGGCCATCGCCATGGCCGAGGCGTACCTGGCGCTCCGACGCGGCGCGGACTTCCGTGGCGGCGCGTGGCTCGGCCTGCTGGTGCTCAAGCCGCAGTACGGCCTGTTGCTGGGACTGTTTTTGCTGTGGAAGCGACGCTGGCGCGCTGTTGCTGGCGCCTGCCTGGGCGTGGGGATCGTCGTCGTCGCCTCGGCGCTGGCGGCCGGCCCGCGGTCGTTGCTGGACTATCTCAGCGCGGTATCGGCCATGGGCGACATCCGCGATCCGTACGCCGCGGCTGCGGAGATGGTTAACTGGCGGTCGCTGATCGTCAACGCGCGGCCGTCGATTGGCAACACCTCGGGGGTGGTGCTGTTCGGGGTCCTGTCAGTGGTCACCGTGGCGGCTATTGCCTGGGCCACACGCGCGCCGTGGAGGACCGGTTCGCGCGTGCTGGAGTGGCAGTTGGTTGCGGTGATCGTCGGCACGTTCCTGGTCAGCTATCACAGCCACATGCATGGGCTGGTGCTGCTGACGGTGCCGCTAGCGGCGATGTGGCGCCTGTCGCCGCGCGAGCCGGTGGCCCGGCTGGCGCTGCTGGGGTTCGTCTTCCTGCCGACGGCGGCGTTCGTCGGCGTGGCGGGGGTGGCGCGCGGGTTCAGCATCGACTACGAGGACCCGCTGTGGGTGGTGTGGCCGGTGTTCAACGTGGCGCTGCTGGCGCTGCTCCTGGTGGGGACGCTCACTGTTCGGGAACTTTCCCCAGCGGGGTCCCACTCGCGGGAGACCGATTCGTTGGACGCGGCCCCGTCGGCAGTCGAGGCACATTCCCCGCCAGGCGTGAGAACCGTCGCGTGACCCACGCGCTCGGCGCCGACTATGACGGAGCGAACCTGGTCTTCGTCGTCGGCTGCCCGCGCAGCGGGACGACCTGGGTGCAGCGGCTGCTGGCCAGCCATCCGTGCGTGCGGACGGGACAGGAGTCTGATCTCTTCGACCTGTACGTCGGCCCGCTGCTGCGCACCTGGCAGCACGAGCTCGAGGTCGACTCGAGCGGCCGCGGCAGCGTCGGACTTGGCTGCTACTTCACCGACGCCGAGTTTCAGCGCACCCTCAAGGCGTTCCTCGTCCAGCTGCTCGAGCCGATGGTCGGGCCGCTCCAGCCCGGCCAGTTGTTCCTGGAAAAGACGCCGAGCCACGTGCTGTTCATCCCCGAGATCCATGCGCTGCTGCCCCACGCGCGCTTCATTCACGTGCTCCGCGATGCGCGTGACACGGTCGCGTCACTGTTGAGCGCCTCGCGGACATGGGGGCGCAGCTGGGCGCCCCGACGCGCCGCGAACGCCGCTCGAACCTGGGTG
>JAFAWJ010000885.1 GCA_019242065.1 Chloroflexota bacterium | reverse complement strand
ACGCGTCCCCCCAGCGTAGTAGCATGCAGCCAACAGGGAAGTACGCATAGCAGCCGCCCGTTGTCGGCGGCATTCTTGGGGGGACGGTCATGTCAGTTGGCGCGTCGTCTTTCGTTAAATGGTGCGGCTCAGTGCTCATGGGCGTGGCCCTGGTGGCGTGCACCAGTGCCAACGTGCCGGCGACGACCACCACGCAGCCAGGTGGCGCCGGCGGCGCGACAACCTCCAGCCAGGACACGCTCACCTTCGTCAATGGCTCTCCCGAGGGTGGCCTCGACCCGCAGTTCGGCGGCACCGACATGGAGGCGATTGCCACCCGCAATATCTACAGTTCGCTGGTCAAATACAAGCCCAACAGCACCGATTTTACCGGCGATCTGGCCACCAGCTGGGATGTTTCCGCGGACGGGCTGCAATACACCTTTCATCTGCGGAATGACGTCGATTGGCAAAAGGGCTTCGGCCACCTCACGGCCAACGATGTCAAGTACACGCTCGATCGCGTGCGCGATCCAGCCACCCACTCCCCCAGCGCCGGGTTGTACGTCATGATCAAAGACGTGCAGGTTCTGGACGATTACACCGTCCGCGTCGATTTGACGTCCGCCTATTCGGCGTTCTTGCATTTGCTGACGAATCTGCGCGCCGGCAGCATCTTGAACCAGAAGGCCGTCGAGCAATACGGAGCTGATTACGCCTGGAATCCCGTGGGCACCGGTCCGTATCAGTTCGTGAGCTACGTGCCCAACCGCGAGACGGTGCTCGAACTCAACGACAAGTACTACGGCAGCCCGCCGTCGATCAAACGGCTGGTGATCGAGACGGTGCCCGACGCGAATGCAGCCATTGCTGGACTCGAAACGGGGACCTATGACTTTCTCGAGCAGACCAGCTTCTACGATCCAGCCACCGTGCAACGCCTGAAGGACGAGGGCTACGCGGCACCGCTGGTGAACCGCTACTCACCCAGCGTCCTCCTGATGAACGTGACCGTGCCGCCGTGGAACGACATTCGTGTGCGGCAGGCGATTGCGTACGCGGTCGACCGTCAGCAGTACGTGGACCTGGCCTACCCGGGCATGGGCAAGCCCTGGTACTCACCAGTTCCCGAAGGCTACTTCGGCAGCACCCAGGACGTGCCCCACTACGAGCACGACGTCGCCAGAGCAAAGGAGTTGCTGACGCAGGCCGGCTACCCCAATGGGCTGGACATGACCTTCAACGTCTGGGACCTGGTGACCCTCAACAGCAACGTGCTGGCCGAGCAGCTCAAACAGGTCGGCATTCGCGCCCAGCTCGACGTGGTGGATACGCCCACCTTCATCCAGCACGTGCTGAACAATCAGGGCGTCAACTTCGCGGTGGAGTGCTGCGTCAATCCGCCGGACGCGGACACCATTCTGTCGCAGTGGTTTGTGGCCGCCAATCACAGTGGCGCGTACATCAGCAAATATCCCGGTGTCGAAGATCAGCTCGCCGCGGCTCGTGTCGAACCCGACGCCACCAAACGTCAGCAGATGTACGTGGACATTCAAAAGAAGATCATGGACGACGTCGCGATCATTCCGCTGGCGATGACGTACACGCGGCCGATCTACAAAGCCTCGCTCCAGGGTGTGCCCTCGGTCGAGCCACTGTACGGTTACGACCTGACGCAGTTTTCCTTTCAGTAGTCGGTAGACACGTGGCCACCACACTGGGCAACCGACTGGCGCAGTTGGTCTTGACCACCCTCGGCGCGCTGGTGGCTATCTTCGTCCTGTTGCGGATCGTACCCGGCGATCCAGCGGCTGCCATGCTGGGCGGCAACGCGACCGCGGACGCCGTGGCGGCGCTGCGCGCGCAGATGGGTCTCGACAAGCCGCTGTACGCCCAGTTCGCCGACTACGTCGTCAGCCTGGCACATTTCGACCTGGGCCGCTCGCTGGCCCTGCACACATCGGTGTCCAGCCTGGTACTGACCGCGGTCGGGCCGACGCTGGCCGTGGCCGCCGGTGGTTTAGTGGTGAGTCTGATGCTCGGCATTCCGCTGGGCCTGATGGCCGCACTGGGGCGTGGTACCCGCCTCGACTACGCGGCGACCGTGGCCGCGCTGCTGGGCATCTCCGTACCGGGGTTCGTCTGGGCGCTCCTGTTGCTCTTGCTGTTCAGCGTGCAATGGCGCATCTTTCCGTCGGCCGGAGCCGGCACCACACCCGTCGAAGGGCTCCGCGCGCTGGTGCTGCCGTCGCTGGCGACGGGCCTGTTCGCCGCGGGTTTGATCGCGCGTATTACCCGCTCGAGCATGTTGACGGTGCTCTCCCAGGACTTCGTGCGAACGGCGCGGGCCAAGGGCCTGCCTCCGTCGGCGGTCTTGAGACGCCATACGTTGCGTAATGCGCTCATTCCAGTGCTGACCGTGATCGGACTGAACGTCACCACGCTGCTCCAGGGGGCGCTCATCGTCGAGCTGGTTTTCAACCGGCCGGGGCTGGGCCGACTGGCGCTGGATGCGATCAACGCCCGCGACTACGTGGTGTTGCAGGGGTTCATGATCATGACCGTCATCGTCGTGGCCCTGGTGAACATTGGCGTGGACATCCTGTACGGCGCGGTCGATCCGAGGCTCCGCGCGTGAGCGCCACCGCCGCGGCGCTGCGTACACCAACTGGGTCAGTTCAGGTTCCCGGCCGCCGACCACTGGTGCGGCGGACCATGCGCACCCGGCTGCAGACCGCCATCTTTCGACAGCCGGTCATCCTCGCGTGCGTCATCTTCATTGCCGGACTGACCTTGCTGGCAATCCTGGCGCCGCTGCTTCCGCTCAACGATCCGACCAGCCAGTCCGTTGTCGCGCGACTGCAGCCACCGTCCGCTCAGTACCCGATGGGCACCGATCGTCTCGGCCGCGATGTCCTGTCACGACTGATCTGGGGGACCCAGGTGTCGTTGATCGTAGGCGTCGGCGTGGTGGTGGTGTGCGCGGTGGTTGGCAGTCTGGCGGGGGTCTGGACCGGTTACTTCCGCAACTGGAGTAGTGAGCTCATCATGCGGCTGACCGACGTGATGCTGGCCTTTCCACCGCTGGTGCTGGCGATGGTCATGGTCGCTCTCCTGGGTAACCACATTTACACCGTCATTCTGGCAATCAGCGTCGCGGTCATCCCACGTTTTACGCGCATCGCGCGCGCCAGCGTGCTGACCGTGCGGCACCAGGGCTACGTGGAGGCCGCACATGGTCTGGGAAGCAACACGCCGTCCATCCTGTGGCGGCACCTGCTGCTGAATGCCGTCGACCCGCTGATTGTCATCTGCACATTCCTGATTCCGACCGCGATTCTGACCGAGGCGACCCTGAGCTTCATCGGTCTGGGCGTGGTCGAGCCGACACCCACATGGGGCAACATGATCAACGACGGCCAGCTCGTGCTGCGCGAGGCGCCGTGGCTGGTGGGCTTTCCGTCGATGGCGGTGCTCCTGACGGTGCTCGCGTTCAACCTGCTGGGCGATGCCGTGCGGGATGCGCTCGATCCCAACGTGCCGGGTCTGTAAGTCTGTAAGTGCCCGCGCCTCACGTGCGACCCGTTTGCCAGTCGTCCCGCAACAACTCGCCGATCCACACATCCCACCAGCGGTTGTGTCGGAACTCGTGATGGCGATAGATCCCTACCGCCTGATAGCCGACTTTCTCCAGCGCGCGACGGCTGGCAATATTCCCTTCAACGACGGTGGTCACGACCTTCTGGAGGCCGAGCTCCTCAAACGCGTAGTTCGTCCGCAGCGCCATCGATTCACTCGCGACGCCGCGGCCCCACCAGCTTTTGTCACCGATGACCGTTCCAGTGATGGCGTGACGGCTGCGCCAGTTGATTTGACCGATCGCCGTGCCGCCGACGTGCTGCCCGTCGACGAAAATGCCCCAGGCGACGTCCGCGTCGCTGCGTGAGATGCGGTCCAACCACTCTTCTTCCTGTTTCATGGTGAAGACCACATCATGTGCGAGGTAGCGCGTGACCTCCGGATCCGAAAACCAGTCGACGTAGTGCGCCAGGTGCTCCGGTCTGAGCGGAGCAAGGGTGACCAGCCGTCCTGTGAGCGTTGGTCCGAGCATTGCCTCTCAAGTGTAGACGCGCCTGAGCCTCGACTTCCGCTGACGGAGCAACAGGCGTCACGCCGTGCGCGTGATCGTCGGCCTCGACGCCTCGCCAGCCATGGTCGAGGCCGCCCAGCAGCAAGCGCTCCAGCACGACTTGCCGGTGATTGCGATCGAGGGCGATGCCGAGCATCTTCCGTTGCCCTCCGCAACGTACGACCGCGTGATGGCCAACCACATGCTGTACCACGTGGCCGATCAGCTGGCCGCGCTGCGGGAATTGCGCCGCGTCCTCAAGCCGAATGGTCGGGTGCTGCTGG
>JAFAWJ010000881.1 GCA_019242065.1 Chloroflexota bacterium | reverse complement strand
GTCTGTCAAGGTGTAGGGGAGACCCCTACCAGCCCCACAGTCTGGGCTGCGCCGCTGGCGAGGATACCTTCACGTGTGTGGCGGCGGAGCCCGCAGGCGCGGACTTGTTGACGTGTGATGTTACGCCAGTCGGTTGATCGTGGTCTGGCGGCGCTCGCGCTGTCGACACGTCGTGGTGGAAGTCTGGACGGCGGTGCCGCCTCGGACACCACAGTCGAGGTGGAGTCCGCGTGCAGAACGTTCAGGTGTATCGCGTCGAAACGCGTGGGAGGAGACTCCATGAGTGATGGCTTCGTGGGAGGACGGGGCGATGAGTGATGCCACTTCTGCGATCAGCGTGGCCGTGCCGCGGACTGCCAGTCGCGGAGCGCAGATCGGGCGGACCTGGCGCGAGTCGCGCACGGCGTACATACTCCTGGCGCCGTTTCTCGTCCTGTTCATCCTGGTCCTCGCGTATCCGCTTCTGTACTCGCTGTACCTCAGCTTCTTCAACGCCACGCTGAACAAGACACCGACCTTCGTCGGCGTCGACAACTTCGCGCAGCTCGTCACCGACCCAGACTTCCTCACCGCCCTGCGCAATACGGTGTTTTTCACCGTGTTCGTGGTGATCGGCGAAACCGTCCTGCCGCTGTTCCTGGCCATCGCCATGAACGAGCACCTGCCCTTCCGCACGTTCCTGCGCACGACGTACTTCCTGCCCGTCGTGACGTCCTGGGTCGTCGTGTCGCTGATCTGGTCGATGATGTTTTCGCAGCAGGGTCTGGTCAACGGATTCATCGCGGTTGCCGGGCTCTCCCCGCAGCCGTTCCTGTCCGATGCCGGCCAGGCGATGGGCATCATCATCGCCGTCAGCATCTGGAAAAACCTGGGCTACTACATGGTGATCTACCTGGCGGCGCTCCAGGGCGTGCCGCAAGAGCTCTACGAAGCCGCGTCTGTCGACGGCGCCAACAGACTGCGCCAGACCTGGCACATCGCAATTCCGGCGCTGCGGCCGGTCATTTATTTTGTGTTCACCATCACCATCATCCGCTCGATGCAGGTGTTCGAGCAGGCGTTCATTATCACCAACGGCGGCCCGCTCAACGCCACGCTCTCAGTCGTGATGCTGCTGTACCGGCATGCGTTCGTGAACCTGGAGTTCGGATATGGATCGGCAATCGCTGCATTTCTGCTGGTCGTGCTGGTTGCGCTGGCGTTGCTCAACCGCCGCGTCCACGACTTCCTAGTCCAATGAGCGTCAACGTCGAAGCCCGGCAATCACTGCGGACGCTCAAGTCGCCCGGCGGGTTCGTGCTGTACGTTGTGCTGCTGCTCGTCGGGGTGCTCGCGGTGTTTCCCTTTTACTGGATGGTCGTCGGCTCGTTCATGGCCCCGGCCGAATTGTTCGCCAGCGTCCCCAAGTTGTGGCCGGCCTCATTTGACACCAGCACCTACACGCGCATCTTCCAGCTGGTGCCGATGGCGCGGTACTTCCTGAACAGCGTCATCGTGTCGGTGTCGACGACCGTGATCGCGGTGTTCCTGTGCAGTATGGCCGGCTACGCGTTCGCGCGTCTGACGTTTTTTGGCCAGAGCATCCTGTTCTTGCTGATTCTGGCGGCGCTGATGGTCCCGTACCAGGCGACGATCGTGCCGCTATTCGTGATGTTTGCCAACTGGAATCTGCTGAACAGCTACGTCGGCATCATTCTGCCGGGCGTGGTCAGCGCGTTTGGCGTGTTCATGATGACGCAGTTCTTTCAGACGCTGCCCAAGGAAATGCGCGAGGCGGCCATCGTCGACGGGGCGGGTGAGTTCCGCATCTTCACTCGCATCTATTTGCCGCTGGCTCGGCCGGCGGTCGCGACGCTGGCGCTGTTCGTCTTTATGGACAGTTGGGACCAGTTGCTGTGGCCGATGATTGTGGCGCCCAATCCCGATATGCGCACGCTGCAGGTGGGTCTGGCGTTCATCCGTCAGGCGGCGCCGATCGAGAACCAGGTCATGGCGGCGATTGTCATTTCGGTGATTCCGGTGATCCTGGCGTTTCTGGTGACGCAAAAACAGTTCATCGCGGGCATTGCCGCGGGCGCGGTGAAAGAATAGGGCGCTAGTAGTGGACCTCGACGGGGGTGCCGATGCCTGAGATGCTGTACAGCCAGGTGGCGGAGTCCAGGTCCAGGCCCAGACAGCCGTGCGAGCTGGGGACGCCGAAGGCAACGCCGCTGTTGACGTCGCCGGCGTTCGCGGCGTAGGCGTCGTCGAGGACCTGGATCTGGCCGTCGTCGTCGACGTCGGCCTCGGTCTGGCCCAGGACGCCGGGCAGCGTCCAGTAGCGGCCGTGGAGCGCCTCGGCGCCGAAGAAGTACTGGACGTGGGGGACGTTGGGCACGTCGTAGCCGGGGCCCCTCATTTCCTGACTGAGGAGTCTGGTGCGGACGGCGAAGTTGCCGGTGTCGGTCTCATAACCGGGTCGCCCGGGTGAGGTGAGCATCATCTTGACGGCCGACCCGTCCTGGTAGGCGGTCACCACGTTCAGGGTCAGATTGACGTCGACCCACGTGCCGTCGTAGCCCTGCATGGCGTCTGGCGCGGGCGGGACGTCCGGTGGCAGGACGCCCGCGAGGGCGCCGCCGAAGATGTAGCCGCCGCCGTCTTCGGGGTCGACCTGGCCCCAGGTGATGACGTCGGGGTAGAGCATGCTGCCGGCCACCCAGCGGTCGACGCGGATGGGGGTGCCGGGGTCGAGGTCCTCGAGGATTTCGCCGGCGGAGCTGGGGGCCGAACGGCGATAGGCGCCGCCTTCGCGGACGACGCCGTGCCAGATGGTGAACGTGTCGTCGGGCAGCGTCTCGGGGGTGGGCGAGGGCCGTGGGCTCACGCCGGCCACGGGGGCCGCGCCAGAGGTATCGGCGCTGGCGGGTGGCGAGGACGCCGTCGTGCTCGCGGCGGGAGCGGCGCCAGCCGTGGTGTCGGCAGCGGCCGGAGGTGTGCTGGCGTTGTTGTCGGCAGAGGCTGGAGGTGTGCTGGCTGTGGTATCGGCGGCGGTCGGTGGTGTGCTGGCTGTGGTGTCGGCGGCGGTCGGTGGTGTGCCGGCGGTGGTGTCGGACGCCGAGCCACCCGTGTTGGAGGTGGTGGTATCGGTCGCGGTAGCGCTACCCGTGTCAGTGACGCTCGGCGCGAGTGTGGGCGCTGAGGTCGGGACGGCCGTGGCCGTTGCAGGCACGGCGGTCGCGGGCACGGCCGTGGCCGTTGCGGCGGGGGCGGTGGCCGTCGCCGGCGGCTGCGTCGCGGTCAGCTTCGCCGTCGGAACGGGAGTGGGTGTCGTCTTGCCCGCGGCCAGCGCCGTGGTGGGAACCAGAAGACACAGTGTGAGGACCAGAGGAACGACCAGATGGCGATGCCGTACAGACATATAGCTTCGGAACCATCATAGACTTCAGCTTCTCGGTCCACACAAAACAATATTGCGGACAGGTCACGAGTCCATGAGCTCGTGACGTCCGCAATACGCGAAAAGGGCTGAGTTAGCGGCTGGCGCCGGCGGAGGATTTGACCGCGGCCTTGAGCGCCTCGGCCTTGTCGGTCTGCTCCCACGGCACGTCCAGGTCGGTGCGACCGAAATGGCCGTACGCGGCGGTCTGCTCGAAAATGGGCCGCCGCAGGTTCAACGACTTGATGATGCCCGCCGGCCGCAGGTCGAACGTCTCGGTGATCGCGCGCTCGATCTGCTCGACGGGCGCCGTCTCCGTGCCGTACGTCTCCACCGCCACCGAGACCGGTCGCGCCACGCCGATGGCGTAGGCCAGGTTGACTTCGCAGCTCTTGGCGAGGCCAGCCGCGACCACGTTCTTGGCCACCCAGCGCGCCGCGTAGGCTGCCGAGCGGTCGACCTTGGTCGGATCCTTGCCCGAGAAGGCGCCGCCACCGTGTCGGGCCATGCCGCCGTACGTGTCGACGATAATCTTGCGGCCGGTCAGCCCGGAGTCGCCGAAGGGTCCACCAACCACGAAGCGGCCGGTCGGATTGATGAAGTACTTGGTCTCTTCGTCCAGCAGTTTGGATTCGATGACCGGCTCGATGACGTGCTTCTTGATGTCGCGCTCGATCTGCTCGTTGTCGACATCCGGCGCGTGCTGCGTCGAGATGACCACCGCGTCGACACGCTTGGGCACGCCGTAGGAGTACTCGACGGTGACCTGGCTCTTGCCGTCGGGTCGCAGCCAGGGCAGCGTGCCGTTCTTGCGGACCTCGGCGAGTCGACGGGTCAGTCGATGCGCCAGGGCGATTGGCAGCGGCAT
>JAFAWJ010000952.1 GCA_019242065.1 Chloroflexota bacterium | reverse complement strand
TCGCCTGAGGGTCTTTGAAGATCTGGAAGTACAGCTCATCGACGTGCGGTAGACCCTCGCGCCAGTAGCGCGCGTTCTTTTTCAGACGGATGTGGTCACCCTGCTGCCCGTCGGCAGATGTGAACGGTCCCGTTCCAACCGCCTGTTCGCGGGCAGACGAGCTCTGTATACTTCGGAGTCCAGCACGCTCATGAGCGCCAGCAGGTTGAAGACGCCCGGCCAGGGTGCCGCTGACGTCAAGGTGATCCGGTAGCGGTCGATCACGTCGACGTCCGACAACGGCTGGATCTGGGTGAAAGACCCGGTCGCGGCCACGACCGGGTCTGTTTGTAAGCGTTGCAGCGTCCAGCGCACGTCATCCGTCGTCAGCTCGCGGCCCGAATGAAACTGGACTTCCTGGCGGAGCGTGAGCGTCAACTCCCGACCATCGGCGCTCATCTGCCAGGATTCGGCGACACCGGTTGCGGCGTGGTGTGGGGTCCGAAGGTTACCAGCCGGTCCGAGACGGAGAACATCACGTCGGGAACGGGTGGGGTCAGCACCCTAACACGTCACGCGAATCGTAGTCGCCACCTGATACGCTCGGCGCCAACGCCGATGCCAGAGCCAGGTCTGCCACCCATCGCATTTCTGGGCGCCGGCCAGATGGCCGAAGCCTTTGTCCGCGGCCTGCTGCGCGCCGAGCTGCTGGCGCCCGCCGACGTCTGGGTTAGCGACATCCGCCCCGGCCGCGCCGCCGAGCTTGCCCACGAGCTCGGCGTCAATCCCGCGAGTAGCAACCTGGAAGCCGTCGGCCACGCGGACCTGATCCTGGTCAGCGTCAAACCCCAGGACGTCGCCAGACTGCTCGACGAAGTCGGCGCCGACGTGCCCGCCGACCACCTCGTCATCTCCATTGCCGCCGGCGTGACGCTCGGCAGCCTCGAACGGCGCCTGCCGCATCACCCGCCGGTCATCCGGGTCATGCCCAACACCCCCGCGCTGGTGCAATCAGGCATGGCCGTCCTGGCGCCTGGTACGCGCGCGGACAAGAACCATGAAGCGACAGCCCTGCGACTTTTCGGCGCGCTCGGTCGCGCGATCGTGTTGCCGGAGCGGTACCTGGACGCCGTCACCGCCCTCAGCGGCTCCGGCCCGGCGTTTCTCGCGGTTGTGGCCGAGGCACTCTCCGACGCCGGCGTGCGGGTGGGCCTGCCGCGCGACGTGGCCCACCTCCTGGCGGCACAGACCATGCTTGGCACCGGTCGTATGCTGGCCGACACGAACATGCACCCCGCCCTGCTCAAAGAGGCGGTCACGTCGCCCGGTGGGACTTCCATCGCCGGTGTGCACGCCATGGAGCGCGGCGGCATCCGCGCCCTCATCATGGATGCCATCGTGGCCGCCACCGAGCGTTCGGCGGAGCTGGGCCGCGAGTAGTCCGGTCGAATTCGCCGATCGAGCCGACGCCGGCCGCCAGCTCGCGGCGAAGCTCGTCGCGTTCGAAGGGCCCGACACGCTGGTCCTGGGCCTGCCACGGGGTGGGGTACCGGTGGCCTTCGAAGTCGCCGCCGCGCTGCATGCGCCGCTGGACGTCTTCATCGTGCGAAAGCTCGGCGTGCCTGGTCACGAGGAGTTGGCCATGGGCGCCATCGCCTCGGGCGGAATGCGGGTTGCCAACTGGTCGGTCATCCAAGAGCTGGGCATTCCCCGCTCGGTGTTCGACGACGTGGCGGCCAGCGAGCAACTGGAGCTCGAGCGGCGCGAACGGCTGTATCGCGCCGGGCGACCACCGCTCGAGGTCCGGGACAAGTCGGTGATCGTCGCCGACGACGGCCTGGCGACCGGATCGAGCATGCGCGCCGCGGTTGCTGCCTTGCGCGAGCGACGACCGGCGCGAATTATCGTCGGCGTTCCCGTGGGCGCGCCGGCCACGTGTGCCGCATTGCGGAGCTCTGTAGACGCGGTGGTGTGCGTCCTCGTGCCGGAGCCATTTCACGGAGTTGGCGAGTGGTACACGGACTTCCACCAGACGACCGATGACGAGGTCCGCGCACTGCTCAGCGCAGCAGCCTGAGGGCAACATGCCACAATGGGCGCCATGGTCGACGCCTCACCGCACACCGCGAGCCTGCGCTTCCTGGGTTACACCGACCAGGGCGGCCGCCCGCACGGCATCCAGGTCATGGTCCGCAATGAGCACGCGTACATCGGGCAGGCTCGCTACGGCGGCTTTTCCATCGTCGACGTGTCCAATCCACGCCAGCCACGGCCTGCCGCATTCGTGCCGACTGCGCCGAACACGTTGAATATCCATCTGCAGGTCCACGACGACCTCCTGCTGGTAGTCGATGGAGCCAACCTGTTTCGGATCTATGGCAGCATGGAGGCCTACTACGCGAACTCGGTGCAGGGCTGGTCCACCGCCAAGGTGGGACAGCGTGGCGTGGACTTCATGGCCGGCATGCGCGTCTACGACATCTCCAGACCGGCAGAGCCACGGCAGATCGGTTACCTGGACATCGATGGCCTCGGCCTGCATCGCATCTGGTATGACGGCGGTCGCTACGCGTACGCGTCGGCGCTGCTGGAGGGCTACACCGATCACATCCTGCTCATCATCGACATGTCCGATCCGACCCACCCCCGCGAGGCCGGTCGCTGGTGGATACCCGGCATGTGGCGCGCCGGCGGCGAACAACCGTCGTGGACCAGCGGCCGCGTCGCGCTCCACCACGCGCTCGTGGCCGACGGCATCGCCTACGGCTCGTGGCGTGACGGCGGCCTGACCATCGTCGACGTGCACGATCCGGCGCATCCGGAGCTGCTGGCGCATCGAAACTGGCGGCCACCCTTCGGCGGCGGTACCCACTCGGCCCTGCCGTTGCCCGACCGCGGCCTGCTCGTCGAGGCCGACGAGGCGGTCCTGGAGAATTGTGCCGACGGACCAAAATATGTCTGGGTGTTCGACGTCCGAGAAAAGCGGAATCCGGTCTCGATCAGCACATTCCCGGTTCCCTCGGAAGAGGACTTCTGCGCGGCCGGCGGAAAATTCGGTCCGCACAACCTGCACGAAAATCGCGAGGGCAGCTTTCAGAGCTCCGAAATCATTTTCGTCACTTACCAGAACGCGGGGCTGCGCGTATTCAGCATTGCCAATCCCTTCCGCCCGGAGGAAATCGCCGCGTTCGTGCCGGTCCCTCCGTCGGCCGTGACACCTGAACAGCCACTCGCCTCCGCCGACGTCTTCGTCGATCGCCGCGGCCTGGTGTATCTGACAGACGCCGTCGCCGGCCTGCACATCCTGGAGTTCCAACAGTAGCATGACCGCCCTGGATTTTTACTTTGACGTGTCCTGCCGGTGGGCGTGGTGGGCCAGCATCTGGCTGCGCCGCATCGTGCCTCAACGAAGTCTCGAGGTTACGTGGAAGGTCTTCAGCCTGGCCGTGCAGGACAATCCCGACAATTACCGGGAGCCGCCGGCGCGCCCGCATCACATCCAGGACGTCGATTTGCATCGCAGCCTGGTCGCGGCGCGGCGGGCCGGTGGACAGGCGGCGCTTGACAGGCTGTACCTGGCCTACGGCAATGTCATTCACGCGGATCGCGGCGACGTGCGCGACCCGGCGATACAGCGTCAGTGCCTGTCCGCGGCTGGACTGCCGTTGACGTTGTTCGACGACGCGCAGCGCGATCCGGCCACTGAAGCGGAACTGGTGGCGGACACGCGCGCGGCGCTGGCCCTCGGGGTGCTTGGCACGCCGACGCTGGCGCTCGCCGGCTCAGACGCCACGCTGCTCGGCCCCGTGCTCGGCGCGGTACCCGCCGAGTCCGAAGCCCTGGAGCTATGGACCGCCGTAGAGTTCGCGCTGCGCCACCCGTACGTTTACGAGCTAAAACGCAACCGGGACAAAGGAACCCCCGAGAATCTCCGCGCCGACTGAGGGCTAGGCGGCGCGGGGCTCGACCGTGGGCTCCGCCGCCTGCAACCAGCTGATCCGCGCCCCCGCGCTCACGGGATGCGCCCGCAGCAGCCGCACCAGTCGCCGTGGCGTGCGACGATCGAGGACAATCAGGTCCGGCCCAACCGACGTCGCCACCCGCAGGCAGCCGCCGGCGTCGTGCGCGTGCATGACCACCGCGCCACGTCCGCGCCAGCGATCACATTCCGTCTCGGTGTCCCGATCCGGTCCCACAACCAGGACCAGCGCTGTGTCGTGTACCTGCATTTCTACCTCCATGCTCGCAAGGCAATCGTGAGATCGCATCATCCGTCTGACCGGTTGCGTCCCCCGCCTCCTGGCCAGGCCGTGAGAAATTCGATCAGCCGACAGATATCCGCGGGTGTCGTCGCAATCCCGAGCGACACCCGCACCATGCCCCAGGCATGCCGGCTCTGCTCGCCTGAGCCTGAGAAAGCCGTCCGCAACAGGGCGGGCGTCAACTCCAGCGCCGCTTCAGCCGCGCCTGGATTACAGAAGCACCCGCCGCGCAGAGAGATGTTCCACTCGCCGGCGGCCTGTTCGACGCGGTGGTAATCGACGACCTCGCCGTCCGGCGTCAGCACGTTGAACGCCACCGTCCCTCCGCGCTGTCGCATGTTAGTTGGACCATACAACTGCACCACCGGCGCGCCATTGGGATGTCGCAGCGCCGCCATGCGCTCCAGCAGCCACTCGGTCAACGCCTGCACGCGCGCGTGGACCGCGTCGATGTCCGCCGCCTGTATATACCGCAGACCGATCTCCACCGCCGGCAGTCCCAGGAAGTTGATCGTGCCGTCTTCGAAGCCGGCTTCGTCGGGACGCATGGCGTGCGCGTCCAGGCTGACCGAGACGATGTCGATGGTCCCGCCCGAAAACCACGGTCGCCGCAAGCGGGCCAGGGCAGATCGCCGAGCAATCAGGCAGCCGATGCCGGTCGGATAGCCGAAGATCTTGTAGAAGGAGACGGCGACGAAGTCTGGCTGCCAGCGATCGACGTCGAGGCGGTTGGTGGGCACAGACGCCGCGGCATCCAGCAGCACATCCCAGCCACGTCGCCTGGCCAGCGGGATCCACTCGAGCGGGTGCTGCACGCCGGACAGGTTGGATTGGGCCGGGTAGGCAAACAGCGCATGTTTACCCGGCGCAACCGGTTGCAGCGCGGCGTCAACCGCAGCCGGGTCCACGCGCAGGTCGGCCTGCTCGAGCGGCACGTACGTCACCGGCGTCCCGGCCGCCCGCGCGAACTCGCGAATGCCGTTGACGGAATTGTGGTTGTCGGCAGTCAGGACCAGCCGGCTGTCGGCCTCGAACGGATACGCTTCGCCCACCAGCTTGAGCGCGCCGGTCGCGTTGGGCGTCAAGACAACCGTGTACTCGTCGGCTGAAGCGTTGAAGAACTCGAGCACGCTGGCCCGCGCACGCTCGGCGAACGCAGCGGCCGCATTCGAGGTTGGATTGGTCGAATGTGGGTTGCCCAGCAAGGCCTGCTCGAGCAGAGTCGAGTGCTCGCGGAGCTGCGAGGTGGCGTACAGGCCAGCGCCGGTGTAGTCGAGGTACACGTGCGACTGGTCGTCGAGGCGGGCGTACTCGGTGGCGCGCAGGTCGTCGAGCTCGGCCAGGTCAATGTCCGGGAAGGCGGCGTGGAACTCTGCACGGGCTCGATCGACGCTTTTGAGATCCAACACGGTGTCACGGATTGTGAAGTGGCGACATGTGCCCCTGCTATGCACTGCTTCACATTCGGGTTGTGAGCTGGTTCACACCGCGGCTGTTGCCGTGTCCAACGCGTTGGTCACAACTGCGTAACCGTGGGCCGCTTCTCCACACCGCCGCCATGCGGCGGTATGATGCGGGCAACTCGCAGGTGGTCAGTTAGCTGAATCAGGCAGGGGACACACACCTGCGGAGGTGTGTCCGACCAAACGATGACGATAGGGGAACGAGCATGAACTCAGAGTCGAGTGTCGCCTACCACGGGCCGCTGTGGCATCGGCGAGAATTACTGCGTCGTGTAGGAGGCACCGTCATCGGTGGGGCGGGCCTGGCCCTGCTTGCCGCGTGCGGTCCCGCTGCCAGCCCGTCGAGCAGCGCCGCACCGACGACCGCGCCCGCTGCCGCGCCCACCACGGCGCCCGCTGCCGCGGCACCCACGACAGCACCGGCCGCGGCGGCCACCGCGGCACCCGCCGCCGGGGCGACCACGGCCCCAGCGGCAGCGGCGACGACAGCGCCCGCGGCGGCCGCCGGCGGCGCTCCAAGCGGCACGCTGCGCTACGCCAACGCCGACTTCTCGAGCGAAACGATGGACTTCGTCGTCGTCGGCGGCGCATGGCCAAACACGCTCTACGACATGCTCTTGACCTACGACCAGCAGGGCAACGTCGTCGGCAACATTGCCCAGACGTACAGCTTGAGCGACGACGGCCTGACGTGGACATTCAATATCCGCAAGGACGTCAAGTTCCACAATGGCGACCCCTTGACGGCGGCCGACGTCATCTGGTCGATCCAGCATTTTGGCTCGCAAGAGTCGACCAACCCGTGGTCGCCCTACATCCTCAAGAACAACGATTCGATCACCGCCGCGGACGACTACACGGTGCTGTACAAGGCCCAGCGGCCCGAGTGGCCGTTGAAGGTCCCATTCGCGACGACGCCGATCCTGCCCCAGGCCTACTACCAAAAGGTCGGCCAGGACGCCTTTCGCGCGGCGCCCGTCGGCAGCGGGCCCTACAAGTTCAGTAAATGGGTACCCAAGACCAGCATGGACTTCGACGTCAACCCGGACTACTGGGATACGACGAAGCCACAGTGGGCGCACATCACCGAGACGCTGGTCCCCGAAGAGGCGACACGTGTCGCGCAATTGCAGCGCGGCGACGTCGACATCATCGGCAACCTGTCGTTCGACCGTGCCATCCAGCTCAAGAACAGCGGCTTCCGCCTGCAGGAGGTGGGCCTGCCGACCCTGGCCAACATCGCCTTCCCCGGTACGTTCATGACCAACGGCCCCACGTCAGACATTCGCGTGCGGCAGGCCATGTCGTACGCCATCAACCGCCAGGAAATCAGCGACACCTTCTACAAAGGCCTGGGCCACCCGGGTGGCTTCTGGTTTTTCAGCGAATCCACCTGGGGCTGGGACAACACCTTCCAGCCGGATGCCTATGACGTGGACAAGGCCAAGCAACTGCTCCAGGACGCTGGCTACGCCAGCAAATTCAATTCACAGACCATCAACCTGTACACCACGGCCGTCGCAGCGGACCTGATGCAGATCCTGCAGGGCTACTGGCAGGCGGTAGGCGTCAACGTGGACGTGCAGGTCGTCGACACGCCGGTCTACAACGGTATGGTCTTCGTCCGCGCCAAGGACGCCTCGGCGCAGCAGGTCGGCGCCATCTGGCCGTGGGTCAACGTGGGCGCACCTAATAACGTGTACCACTCGGCCAACATGTTCACCTCCACCGGTGTGCACACCACCAGCAACGACCCGATGGCCGACCAGCTGTATCAGACCGCCATCTCCGAATTGGACCCGACCAAGGCCAAGAAGGACTGGCAGGACATGATGCACTACGCCTACAGCACCATGTGGATCAACATCGAGCTGGTCGAGGTGCCCACATACATGGCGGTGGGTTCCAACGTGGGGGCCTTCACGGGCCGCACCTGGGTGAATCTGAACGACAGCTACGTCGGCATTCAGCACGCCTGAAAACCGACACGCGGTGGCGCGCTTGCCACCGCGTGTTTCGACCGGCTAGCGGTAGCTCGTCCCCGTGTACAGCTCCGCCTGGCTTCCCGCCACGGGCAGCGCAGCCCGGCGGCTCTGTCCAAAAAAGCCGCCCAGGATGGCGCCAGCCAGGAGCGCCAGGCTGTGCACCAGGAAGAAGATGAACGCCGCGCCGGCGACCACCGCGCCAATGATCGGCAGGCCCAGACCCGTGGTCACCACCAGGGCCGCCACGTCGACGATGAGCACCGGCAGCAAGGCCAGTATGAACGCGCGGCCCGGCCGGCCCACGACGTAGCCACCGAGCAGTCCACCGATGGCCGCCCCGAGGCCCGGAACCGGTACCCACGCCAGGGCGAGCGGCACGAGAAGCATCAGAAGAAAACCAAAAAACGAGCGCATGTGAGTTTTGATCGAACCTCGTGAGCTTCGACGCAGCCCACCCGCCAATTGTTGCAAGCACGCCACCGACTCGAACGAACGTTCGGTCGGCTTGACAGCCACCGGGTCGAGTGCTGACATGGCCCCCATGGCCGCTGAGGACGACGCGATCCGCGACGAGGCCCTAGCGTGGCTCCGCGAACACTGGAATCCCGAACTGCGCGTCCGCGATTGGTGGACGCTGCTGGCCGAGTCAGGCTGGGGCTTCCCCTCCTGGCCGCGCGACCGCTTCGGCCGTGGTCTGCGCGCCGAACAGGCCGCGGCCGTCCGCGACGCCTTCCGCGACGTTGGCGCCATCGGACCGCCTGGCAGTCTCGGCCAGCGCCTGGGCGGACCCACGCTCTTGACCCATGCGCGGCGCGAGATCCTGGATCAGTTCCTGCCCGAGCTGGCCTACGGCCGCGAGTACTGGTGCCAGTACTTCTCCGAGCCGGGCGCGGGTTCGGACCTGGCCGGCTTGCAGACGCGCGCCGTGCGCGACGGCGACGAGTGGATCGTCAACGGACAGAAGGTCTGGACCTCGGGCGCACAGTTCGCCGATCGCGGCATGCTCCTGGCGCGCACCGACCCGGATGCCCCCAAGCACCAGGGGCTGACGTACTTCATCATCGATCTCGACCAGCCCGGCATCGAAGTGCGGCCACTCCACCAGATGAACGACGCCCACGGCTTCAACGAGACCTTCTTCACCGATGCTCGGGTTAGCCACGACCGCATCGTCGGCCAGCTGAACGGCGGCTGGTCGGTGGCGCTCACGACGCTGATGTACGAGCGCGGCGGTGGTGCCGTGCCCAGCGCGCATCCAGGCAAGCGGCTGGCCATGCTCGACATGCAAGTAGGTGAGGTGATCGCCGGCCGAGAGCGCGGCGAGCGCGAAGGCCTCGGTATGTCAGCCATCGCACCCACCGTCATGAACGTGGCACGTGAGCTCGAGCGCGAAACCGATCCGGTTGTCCGACAGCGCCTGGCCGAGCTGTACGCCATGGAAGAAACCCTGCGGCTCGGTGGATTGCGCTCGACGTCCGCGCGGCGGACGGGCGAGGGGCCCGGACCGGGTGGCTCGGTCGGCAAAATCGCGCGATCCAACCTGTCGCGTCTGACGCGCGAGGTCGGCATGGAGGTGCTCGGCGCCACCGGGATGCTGGTCGGGCCCACGACGCCGGGCAACGGCAAGCTGCAGCACGCGGCGCTGTCGGCCCCGGGCTCGTCCATCGCCGGCGGTACCGACGAGATCCAGCACAACATCATCGGCGAACGCGTCCTCGGCTTGCCCAAGGAGCCGCGGCTCGACGCCGACTTGCCATTTCGCGAGATCAAAACCGGTACGCAGTCACGGCCGGATTGAGACAGACAATGCAATCTCCTGTGGGTGGCGCCATCGGCGTGCATGGCAGCGCCGAACAGCAAGCGCGGCTGCTCGGCGACAGCGACGGCTACTGCGTGGCGTTTTCCGAGGCGGCGCACGGCTCGGACCTGGCGGCGGTCGAGACGCGGGGCGAGATCGTGCGCGACCAGATTGTCGTGACCGGTACCAAGGTCTGGCTGGCTCGCGCCGATACGTCGAGTGCCGCCCTGGTGCTGTGCCAGACGGAGCCTGACCATGGCCTGTCCTGCGTGCTGGTGCCGCTCCAGGCCAACAGCGTAGACCTGCGCCCGATCCGCGAGATGACGGGCCACGCCGACTATTGGGAAGTCACCTTCGACGCAGCCATCGCCCCGCTCGACAATCTCATCGGCGGTCGCGGCCACGGCCTGCAAGTCGCCATGACGACCCTGACCTTCGGTCGATCCTCACAGGTCACGTCGACAGGACAGGTCTCACCGACCTCGTTGACAGACACGGGCTCACCACCTGAGGACCTCGAGTCTGAGTACTGGGCTCTCGTCACCACCGCCCGGCGCTGCGGTCGCACCCTCGACCCACTCATCCGCCAGCAACTGGCCGCCGCCTACGCCCAGCTGCGCATCCTGCAGCTCCAGCCGCACGCGGCCACGACCCCGATCCTGTGGAGCCAGTACCGCCAGCAGCTGGGCAACATTGCCCTCGAGGTCCTCGGCGCCAACGCGCTGCTGCGCCCCGACGCCGAAGCCTACGCCACCAGCTACTGGCAGCACGTCTGGCTCTCGGCGCCCGGCGAGGCGCTGGCCAACGGCACCGCCGACATCCAGCGCACGCTCCTGGCCGAGCACGTGCTCGATCTGCCCACGTGAGCCCGTCGTCTCACGCCGCACACGACTGAGTCCAGGACGAACAGAGACCCGAAACACGGGGAGGCTTGACAGTGCCAACCAGCATGGCGTTCACCGATGAGCAGGAGGAGCTGCGCCGCACCCTGCGCCGCTTCTGTGAAGACCGCTCGCCGTCAACCGAGGTGCGGCGACTGATGGCCAGCACCGAGGGCTACAATCCGCCGGTCTGGGACCAGATGGCGAGTCAACTGGGACTGCAATCGCTCACGATCCCCGAAAAGTACGGCGGGGCGGGCCTCGGCTACGTCGAACTGGCCATCGTCCTGGAAGAGATGGGTCGCGCACTACTGTGCGCCCCGTATTTCGCCACCGTGGCCCTGGGCGCCAACGCGCTTTTGAGCTCCGACGACGACGACGCGTGCGCCACCTATTTGCCGTCGATCGCCACGGGCGAGACCATCGGCACGCTGGCCCTGACCGAAGACTCCGGTCGCTGGGACGCCGACGGCATCCGCCTCTCGGCCGAACGCTCGGGGTCTGACTGGGTGCTCGACGGACACAAGTCATTCGTCCTCGATGGCGGCATCGCCAATCTTCTCATGGTGGCCGGCCGCACCGCGTCCGGTGTCTCGCTGTTCGCGGTCGAGGGCGACGCCAGCGGCATGACTCGCACGCCACTGCTCACCCTGGATCAGACGCGCAAGCTGGCGCGGGTCCAGTTTGCGCGCACGCCGGCGCGACTGGTCGGCGCCGAAGGTCAGGCCTGGCCGGGCCTGGCGCGCGCGCTCGATCTGGCCGCCATCGCGCTCGCGGCGGAGGAGGTCGGTGGCGCCCAGCGCTGTCTGGACATGAGCGTCGAGTACGCCAAGATCCGCTATCAGTTCGGGCGACCCATTGGCAGCTTCCAGGCGGTCAAACACCGTTGCGCGGACATGCTGCTCCAGGTGGAGTCCGCGCGATCAGCCGCCCAGTACGCCGCGTGGTGCGCGGCCGAGGAGTCGGCGGAAGTGCCGGTCATGGCCAATCTCAGCAAGGCCACGTGCTCGGACGCCTACTTCTATACTGCCGCGGAGAACATCCAGGTGCACGGCGGGATCGGGTTCACGTGGGACCACGACGCCCACCTCTATTACAAGCGGGCCAAATCCAGCCAACTCTTTCTCGGTGATACCGCCTATCACCGCGAGCAACTCGCGCAGAGGATTGGTGTTTGAGGTTGGTCGCTCGAACCCTGTCAGTCCCCAGAGGCGAGGCGGGTACGACTTCGATAGCGCGGCGCGTGCGGCCGGTGCTCGCCCACGACCCGCCCCCGCGCCAGCGCGGCCAGCATATCGCCAGGTCCATCGAAGTCCGGCACTTCAATGTACGCCGCGCCCACGCCTTCAGGGTCATGCGCATCGGACCCAACCCCTGGCACCAGCCGAAACTGCTCGAGCACCTCGATCGCCGTATCGTTGTGCCGCTGATCTGGAATCTTGGCGTTGAAGACTTCGACCATGTCCAGCTCACCCGCCGCGGCCAGCCGCTCGATCACCGGCCGGCGCAGCCCGTCGCGCTCCGGGTCGAACGGATGTGGCGCGTACACCAGGCCACCCTGCGCCCGGATACGCTGCACCACATCGTCCACCCGCAGGACATACGGGATCCTTTCCGACAGGAACAGGCCAATGATCTCACCGGACGAGGTGCGGATCTCCTCGCCGACGATAATGCGCACGCCCAGGTTGCGTCCGAGCGCCGCCTGCGCGGCCTCGACACTGTGGTGATCGGTGATACACACCACGTCCAGCTTGACGGCCTCCACGCGCTCGGCGAGCTCGTCCAGCGTGGTGCGCGCATCTCCAGACACCGACGTATGCAGATGACAGTCCATACGCACCCAGCCCGCTGGTGTGGGCGGGGGCGGCCACAACGGATTCAACAACAAAAAGGAGACTAGCATGGGCAAGCTCGACGGACGCGTCGCAATCGTCACCGGCTCCGGTCGCGGCATCGGCTCAGGCGTGGCCCGCCTGCTGGCACGCGAGGGCGCCAGCGTGGTCGTGGCCGACCTGGGCGTCAACCTCGACGGCAGCAGCCCCGATTCGTCGCCCGCGCACCAGGTCGTCAAGGCCATCACCGACGCCGGCGGCAAGGCGGTCGCCAATAACAGCGACGTGGCCGACTTCGCCGCGGCCGAGGGCATGATCCGCCAGGCCATCGACACCTTTGGCAAGCTCGACATCGTGGTCAACGTCGCGGGTATCCTGCGCGACCGCATGCTCTTCAACATGACCGAGCAGGAGTGGGATGCCGTCGTGCGCGTGCATATGAAGGGCACCTTCAACACCGCCCACCACGCCTCGGCCTACTGGCGCGAGCAGCGCAACCCCGAAGGCCACTTCCGGCTGATCAACTTCACGTCGGTCTCGGGCCTGCACGGCGCACCCGGGCAACCCAACTACGCCGCGGCCAAGATGGGCATCGTCGGCTTCACCTATTCCTGCGCCAACGCCCTGGGCCGCTACGGCGTCACCGCCAACGCGATCTCACCCGGCGCCGCCACCCGCATGACCGAATCCGTCCCCGACGAGCGGCGGCGCTCATCCCAGAGCGGCGACGAGCGCGCACCCGAAAACGTCGCGCCCGCGGTCGCGTTCCTGGCCAGCGAGGGCTCGGACTGGTGCACCGGCCAGGTCATCTCGGCGCGCGGCTACGAGATCGGCCTGTACAACAAGCCCCAGATGCTCAGTCAGCTCGTCAACGACGGCCCCTGGGACACGGACCTCGACAAGACCTTCGACCTGATCGAGCGCAGCTTCCGCCCGCTGGTGACCGGCCCCGGCTACCCGAGCGCCGCGCCGCAGCAGGCCGCCCAGGCTCGCTGAGCATTCGCGACAGTGGCCACCCTCGAGGAAGCGGTCGCCGAAGGTCAACGGCACATTGGCATGCGCGGACCGGCCACCAGCCGCGTCGTCGAGGCCGGGGCCATCCGTCGCTTCGTCGAGGCGTTGGGCGATCCCAATCCGCTGTATGTCGACCCGGAGTACGCCCGCGGCACGCGCTGGGGTGGCATCATCGCGCCACCCACGTTTCTGTGCACCATTCCGGCTCCGCTGGATATGCCGGACCTGGGTTTTGGTCGGATGAACCTCAACGGCGGCACCAGTTACGACTGGTACCGCCCGATTCGTCCGGGCGACGTCATCACCGCGCAGTCCAGCCTGCTGGAGGTGCGCGGCGTCCAGGGTGGCAGCGGCAGCATGCTCATCATGGTGCGCTCCACGCGCTATACCGACCAGGACGGCCGCCTGGTGGCCGAAGCGCGCGGCACGGGCATCCGGCGATGACGCGCTTTTCTCAAGTGAGCGTCGGCGACGAGCTGCCGGTGCTGACCAAGCATCCGACGACGCGACAGCTGGTCCAGTACGCAGGAGCCTCCGGCGACTTTTACGAGATCCATTACGACCGGCCGTTTGCCGAAGGCGCCGGTCTGCCGGGCGTGATCCTGCACGGGCTGCTGAAAGCCGGTTGGCTGGGCGAGCTGGTCCAGAGCTGGGCCGGCCCGAACGGCTTCGTCCGCCACATCGAGGCCTCCTATCGCGGCATCGACGAGCCCAACCGCCCGTATCACCTGAGGGGCAAGATCCTCTCCCTGCAGCCGAATACAGAAACCGGCGGCGGCATCGCCGAATTGGAAATCTGGGGCGAAGACGACCAAGACCATAAAACGACTCTGGGCAACGCGCGCGTCGAGCTCGAACCCTGACCTTCGTCCGTCGACAACCTCCGCCAGCCCCCCTTGGCGGGGTCGAACTCGAGGACCACCGACCTGAGTCCCGCCTCCTCAGGCGGCGTGGCGTGCGTAGCGGGGCGGTGCCGGCGCCACCACCGGGTCGAGCTCGTGACACGCACACGACACTTCGTTGCGCACGCGTGTCACCTGCAGCACCCCTCGCTCCAGCGCCCGCGCGGCCGACGCGTCACCGCGCCGCGTGGCCTGGTCGCGCTCCTCTTCAAGATGGGCACGCAGCGATTCTGAAGCTCTGACGAGCACGTCGAGCTGGTGCCGCAGCTCGACAACATCCAGGCGGCCTGACGACAGTTCGAGTTGGTGATTCACCTCTGAGATGGGCATGGGCGTGGTTCCTGAGTACCGTCACTCTCCATCGCCCACCTTAAGCGCGGCTTGGAATCTGCCCCTCGTGAACGTCCTCTCAGTCGCCAGTTTCGTACTTGAACGAGATGTTCACTTTGGCCCGATACGAGGTCACCCTGCCGTTTTCAATGGTGACGTCGAGCCTGTCGACCTCCGCGACCCGCAGGTCGCGCACTGTCTTCGCCGCCGTCTCCACCGCATTGCGTACGGCCGCTTCCCACGTCTCGGTGCTGGTGCCGATGATCTGCGTGACGCGATAGACGCTGTCTGGCATGTATCCAGTGTAAGACCCTGTTCGAATCGGTGAGTCGCTCAGCCGCGCGGCGAGCGGAGAATCCGCCAGACGCGGGTCACCGTCCAGCCTTGTCGCGCTTGCGGCGGTTGCTCGACGCGATTGACAACCCCGTCCACGATCTCGTCCAGCGTGACCGAATTGACCGACGCACAGGCACGGTCGTCCCCGCGGAAGAACTCCGGAAACCCGCCGACGCGCGCGCAGGCGGTCAGGATGCGCGAGTCCAGCTCATCCGCTTGCGCCACGTAGCCGTGTCGCCGCAGCCCGTCGGCGATCACGCCCGTATCCCATGGCCAGGTCGAACCATTGTGGTAGGCGCCGGCTCGAAAGCGTGCGGCCGTCGTCGATTTGGTGCGGATCCCTGCGCAGGCCAGCAGATCCGGCTCCATCAGCCGCGCGGCCAGTCGATCGCGTAGGCTGGCCGCGTCGTCGCCATCCAGGAGTCGACTCGCCAGCAAGTGACCTGGACTCGAAGCCACGACGCGGGCTGGACGCTGGAGTCCATCAGGCTCGAACGTGAGCGCCTGTGCGAAGGTGCCGAGGTCCGCTTGCCAGAAGTGGGCCAGCGTGCGGGTCCGCAGATCAGCGGCCCGCTCGCGCAGGTGGTGCCCATCGATCGACAGGCCAAATGTGGCCGAGCGCTCGATCAGATCCGCGGCGCCCAGCAGCGCATCGTACGCCAGCCCCTGGACGCTGACCGGCGCATACGCGCGCGTGAAATCCAACAGCCGCCCGTCGGCATGGTAATACGAGTCACCGGAGTCCTCCCAGACCTGGTTGGCAATGCCGTTGCTCGACATGCGGCGCACCCAGAGGTAGCCACCACCGCTCGGGTCCTCCAGGCGCCGCAGCAGCCAGTCCACCGCCACCAGCAGGCTGTCGAACAGCGTGATGTGCCGCCAGGCGCGATCCGTGATGGGCTCGTCGAGAATCGCCAGGCTGGCTGTTTCCTGACAGTAGGCGACCAGCAGGTTGATCCACAGCGGCGTGGTGTCGACCGCGCCGTAGTACGGAAAGTCCCAGTCCTGACCGAGGCGCGCGCCGTGCGGGTCGTCGGGAAAGCGGTGCTCGTGCAGGATACGGCCCGGCTCTTCCTCGCCGCGCGGATGGTGACGGACGCCCTGCAGTCGCGCCAGCTCGACGAGCGTGGCGTGCGCGACCGCCGGGAAATCCTCCAGCAGGTCCAGGGCCATGCGCAGGGCGTCGCGGCCGAACAGACAGTGGAATAGGCTGTCGGCGCCCGCCGAGGCGATCAGCGGCCCGCCGGCGCCGAGCTCCTCGAGCCGCTCGACGCGCCCAAGCTCGCAGAGGGTTCTGACGAGAGCATCGATGTCGATGCCCGTTGAGGCGTTAAGAGTGAGAGCTGGCACAACCATTGGGCCCGACCTCTAGTTAGGTCTTTCTTATAAACCCAATCTCGTCACCCCGTGTGGATTTCGCGTTACGGCCGTGTATCGACTCCGGTCGCTCGATACCCTCAGCTCAGGTTTCGACGCTCACCAGCAGGTCCCCGTGTTTGCGGCTCACCGCCACCACCGTGAGCTCGCCCCTGCGCTCGTACCGCAGGTCAACCTCCGCCTCACCCACCCGCAAGCCGCGCACGTGCACCCAGTTCAGCCACTCCGGCAGCCACGCGTGGCGCACCCGCAGCCGACGGTTGAACGCGTCAGGCTGCAGCCCCAGCATGCTGCTGAGCATGAACGGAAGCGTGCCCGCCGCCCACGCCTGCGGATTGCACGCGACCGGATACTTGACCGGCTTGCGTGAAAGACGCCGATCGTGACCCGCGAACACCTCCGGCAAACGGAACTGCTCGAACTCAGCCGCCGCCTGCATGATCGCCGTAAACACGCGCCCAGCCGCCTGGCTGAATCCGTAGCGCTGCATCCCCGCCACGATCATCGCGTTGTCGTGCGGCCACACACTGCCGAGCTGATAGTCGACCGGGTTATAGGCACGGTCCTCGGCAGACAGAGTGCGCACCCCCCAGCCCGAAAACATGTCCGGCCGCAGCACGCGCTCCACCACCGCGCCCGCACGCGCCGGATCGACGATCCCGGTCCACAGCGCGTGCGCCGCATTCGACGCGACGCTGTGTGAAAACCGCCCATCCGCCTGGCGACACAATGCAAAATAGTTGTCATCCGCCAGCCAGAACTGCGCGTTGAATGCAGCGCACAGCCGCTGCGCCTTCAGACGCAGTTCCTCGGCCATTCCCGTGTCGCCATCCCGCTCGAACAGGTCCGCCAGCAAGCACCACGCCAGGTAGACGTCGCCCTGAACCTCCGGTAGCGCAATCGGCGGTTCCGCCAGCTGGCCATCCTCCATGACGATGCCATTGCCGGAGTCTTTCCAACCCTGGTTGCGCGCCCCGCTCGGCGAACGACTCCGGTAGTCGACGAAGCCATCCCCGTCGGAGTCCCCATACCGATCGATCCACTCCAGCGCGGCACGCACCGGGTCGCGTAATTCCCGGAACAGATCCAGCGTGCCACTCCAGGCCGAGTGCACGCCAAGCACCACCAGGAACAACGGCGTGCTGTCGACACTTCCGTAATACGGCGTTTGCGGAATCTCGCCCAGGTTCGCAAGCTCGTCGAAGCGCAGCTCGTGCAGAATCTTGCCCGGCTGCTCGTCGCGGAAGTCGTCGACGCGCGTGCCCTGATGGCGGGCCAGGACGCGCAGCGTGTTGGCGCTCACCAGTGGCTCGAACGCGGCCATCTCGATCGCCGTCACCAGGCTGTCGCGTCCGAACAGCGCCACGTACCACGGCACGCCGGCGGCAAAGAACGTCTCGTTTTTCTCGCGCATGGACAGCATGCGCAGGTCGAGCAACGAGCGGTCGAGAATGGTGTTGAACAACTGGTTATCGGTCTCGACGCGCGTGACGCCGCCAAGCGAGCCCTGGTCCTGGCGTGCGGTCTGGCTGGGTTGGCTTTCGAGTCCGTCCCGCCCGGCGTGCTGCAACACGCAGGTGATCTTCAGCTCCCACGCCTGGCGTGGCTCGATGTGCAGCGCGTACGTCAGTTCACCGTCGTCGTGCGCATCGGGTGCGCGACTGAAGTGCAGCATGGTGGTGCGTGCGACGCCGTCCGCACCGTCGTAGCGGAAAGCCAGGCGCGACCCGTCCCACGTCGGTTGATGCAGCGAGCCGCGTTTGCCGGGGTGCATGCCGCGCACGACGAACATGTCTTCGAAGTCGGCCGCGTAGCGCAGCTGCAGGCAGAGATCGGCGGCTTCGCGGCCGTAATTCTGGACGCTGATCGACTCCGTCAGATCGTCGCCCAGCGTGCGATCTCGCCGAAGCACGAGCGTCTCTTTGGGCAAACGGACCTCACCGGATTCGTCGCACATATCGAGGTTCGTCAACTCGAACAGGATGCGGTTGCCCGCGCTCGCATCCGCCAGCAGCGCCACGGGCAGCTGGCCGTTCAGTCGCAGCGTGCAGGCACTGAGAAAACGCATGTCGTGGAAATACAGGCCCTGGTCCGTATGCTCCTCGACGTCGCCATTGTCGGCACACAGTAAGAACAGGGCGCCGTGCTTGGCCACCACCGGCTGGAGAACCCGCTGCACGGAGGAGCGGTCATGGAGCGGGATCGGCTCCCGTCGGCGCCGCGCGGTGTGGGTTGTGTCTGCCACCTGGGGTGAGCTCAGTAGCGCAGATAGTTGGGTACGTAGTCGCGATACGTTCTCATCAGCGAATGGCCCAGGGGCTCAGCACGTCAAACCTCGGGTCCATCAGCATAGCATCGATTGTAGACGGCGTTACTTGAGACGGCGCAGGTAGCGCCCGATCCCGTGTGCCTCGGGAGTATCGATCTTGGCTGGTACCTGATCGGAGCCGGCCTCGGCGGCCTCACACGCTCCGGGTTCGTCGCGGCGCAGCATGCGGATCTGTCGACCCGCCGGCGATCGCCGCAGGTCAATGCGTTGTGACTGGTTCATACCCGCCAGTGTGCCGATGCAATATTGGAAACTGATGAAATGACTGTCCCATTTAACTCTCAGGCGTTTCCAAGGATCGTGACCGATGCTGAAGGGGATTTGTGAAGGACCTGGCATGACAAACGATCCGTTCACGCTGCTGGCCGAAACCCCGCCGCACACAGGTGCTCGATTGCGAATCGCGAATGCGGTTCCCTCGGCGCTGAGTGCCTTGCGGGCCAACAAGGGCCGCAGCTTGCTGACAACACTGGGCATCATCATCGGCGTCGCGGCCGTGATCGCGATCGTCGCGCTCGGCGAGGGCGCCAGCGCATCGGTCGCCTCGCAGCTGTCGGGCCTGGGCACCAATCTGCTCACCGTTATGCCCGGCAGCAGCTCCAGCGGCGGCGTGGCGGCGGGCGCGGGCTCGACCACCACCCTGAAGGCGGCGGACGCCACCGCCATCGCCAGCATCAGCGGCGTGAGCGGCGTCAGCCCTGTCGTGTCAGGTAGCGCCCAGGTGATCGCCGGCAACCAGAACTGGTCGACCCGCGTGCAGGCGGTGCTGCCGGATTACGAACAGATCGAAGACTGGACCATCGCCTCGGGCACGTTTTTCACCGACCAGGACAACACCAACTCCAGCAACGTGGCCGTCATCGGTCAAACCGTCGCCACCAACCTGTTTCCGAACGGCGAGTCACCGGTCGGCCAGAGCATCCGCATTCGCAACGTGCCCTTCACCGTCATCGGCGTGCTCACCAGCAAAGGCAGCGGTCCCGGCGGCGACCAGGACGACACGATCATGATCCCCTTCCAGACAGGTCAGGTGCGCTTGTTCGGCGCCACGAATATTAACCAGATCGTGGTGCAAGTCGCGGACGCCAACCAGATGACCAGCGTCCAGTCCTCCATCGAAAGCGTGCTGCGTCAGCACCACGACCTCCAGGGCAGCACGCCAGATGACTTCACCATTCGCAACAACAACGACCTGATCACCCGCGTCTCGAGCGTCAGCTCGACGATGACCTTGCTGCTGGGCGGTGTGGCGGCGGTGTCCCTCATCGTCGGCGGCATCGGGATCATGAACATCATGCTGGTGAGCGTCACCGAGCGCACTCGCGAGGTTGGCATCCGCCTCGGCATCGGCGCTCAGCCAGCCGACGTGATGTGGCAGTTCCTGGTCGAGGCAGTCGTCCTCGCCGCGCTGGGTGGACTCACCGGCGTGTTGATCGGCACCGGCATCGCCCTGGCGCTGCCGCTGGTCGGCTGGACCACGGTCGTGCCGTGGAACGCCATCGCGCTGTCCTTTGGAGTCTCGGGACTGATCGGCGTCTTCTTCGGGCTCTACCCGGCGCGCCGTGCGGCGCTGCTGGATCCGATCGTCGCCCTGCGCTACGACTGAGCCGGCGGTGGGGTCAGGCGAAAGATGGGATACTCGGGCGCGATGCGGGCCAGTTCACTGTCCGGCGCATCGGGCCCGACGCCCTGGAAGAACTGGCCGACCTCCCACCGCCAGCGACGCAGGTACGCGCGCAGCACCTCGACCTTGTCGGCGTCGGCCAGTTCCGTGGCGTGCAGCACCTCGCGGCGACGTCCCAGGCGCAACTCGGCGGTCTGACTGACGCGCAGGTTGCGGACCCACTGGGTCGTGCCACGTGGGGCGACGAGATAGCGGGCGCCCGCATAGTCGAGGGGATTGACGACGGTGGTGCGTACCTGACCCGAGGTGCGGCCACGGACGGCCAGGATGCGCGAGCCGTATAGGCTGATGCCCCAGCTGGTGAGGGTGCGGACGAGGGGGTTGAAGACGCGGCGGGAAACCCAGTCGACCGGAACGGAGCGGGAAGCTGCGCCGGAAGCATGATTGGCGGAGGAGACGCCGTCGGTTGAGGAGGTGGGAGTGGTGGAGCTGTGCACGTGAGTGGTGACCTCCGTTCTTGAGTGAGAGCAGTGCTCTCTAATTCCGATGAGCCGAGTATGCCACCTGGGCTTGAATCCGTCAAGAGCACTGCTCTCTCCTGTGGACATCGATCTCATCCACGTGCGACACTCGCCGCCGTGCCCCGCGTCACCGCCCACTCCATCCGCGAAGGCGCCCGCGCCCAGATGCTCCGCCACATCAAAAAACTCGCCCTGCGCCAGTTGCACGACGGCGGCCCCGCCAACCTCTCCCTGCGCCAGATCGCCCGCGACCTGCACATCGTCTCCTCGGCCATCTACCGCTACTACCCCAGCCGCGACGACCTGCTCACCGCGCTCATCGTCGACGCCTACGACGCCGTCGGCGAACAGGCCGAAAAAACACGCGCTGCCTGTCGCGACCAGTCGCCCCGCCAGCAATGGCTGAGCGTGTGTCGATCCATGCGCGCCTGGGCGCGGGCGCATCCCGACCAGTACGCGCTCATCTATGGCAGCCCGCTGCCCGACTATCGCGCTCCGCTCGATACCGTCTCACCCGCCGCCCGCGTGGCGCTGGTCCTGGTCGAGGTCCTGCGCGAGCGGCTGGCCCAATCGCCGCCCCTGCCCGTCGGCCGGCCCCTCTCCGCCGACCTCGCCGCCGACCTGGCGCGCCTGCGGGCCGAATCCTTCCCGTCGGTCCCCGAGCCCCAACTCGCGGGTGTCCTCGCTGCCTGGACCCAACTGCTGGGCTCGATCAGCCTGGAGCTGTTCGGCCACCTCCACAACGTCGTCGAAAACTTCGACGCCCTCTTCGACTACGAGATGGACCTGATGCTGGACTCCCTGGGCCTCTAAGTGTTTCCAACCAGCTAGCCGCGCAGCAGCAGGTAGGCGACCGCGCACGCCGTGGCCAAAGAGCCGAGCAGCACCGGCACGCCGAACATGGCGAACGAGCGCAGCGTGTAGCCCCCAGGCCGCATCACCATCATGTTCGTCTGATGGCTGAGTGGATTGATAAACGTGAACGACACGCACGTCCCGATCAGCGCCAGCAGGATCACCGGACTGATCCCAAGCTCGGTGGCAATGCCAACGCCCACCGGCGTGAGAATCGAGGCCGTGGCCGCATTGGTCACGAAATTCGTCATCACGGTGGTGGCCACGGCAAAGACGATCACCACCAGCGCGGTATTGCCGCCCGAGGCGGTGCGGATCGCGTCGGCGATGACGTCGGCCAGCCCGCTGCTGATCACGATCGCGCCGAGGCCAATCGAGCCCGCCAGGATGAAGAGCAGTTGCATGTCCAGCGCCCGCGCCGCCGCCCCTGGCGTGAGCACGCCGGTGAGCACCATGAGCACCGCGCCGGCCGAAGCTGCGAGCTCGACCGGCGCCAACCCAAACGACCCCGCGACCACCACCGACGCGAGAATGAGCAGCGCAACCCATGTCTTACCCGGCTGCGGGACGCGACTCGCCGCGGCCTGCCACAACGCCACCGCCTCGTGCTGTGCGACCACCTCCGCATTATCGGCGGCGACAAAACACGTCGCGCCCGGCAGGAGCGTGGTGCCGCGCAGGGGCGCAGACGTGCGCGCGGCGACGACCCGAATCGATCCGTCGGCCTCCAGGTCGCTGACCGCGCCACCGCTGTCGGCGTTGATCGTGACCGTGTACAGACGATCCGGCGGTAACCCGAACAACGGACTCTGCCACAGCGCCCCAATGCCGG
>JAFAWJ010000654.1 GCA_019242065.1 Chloroflexota bacterium | reverse complement strand
CGGCTCGCGATCAAAGACGTCGAGACCGGCACCGGCGAGGTGACCGGAACGCAGCGCCGCGATAAGGGCTGACTCCTCGACGATCGGACCGCGGGAGATGTTGACCAGGATGGCGCCGCGCTTCATCCTGGCGAGGTCGTCGGCGCGAAGCGTATTACGAGAGCGTTCGCCGAAGACCAGGAACACGCCAAGCACGTCCGACGACGACAGCAGCTCGTCCTTGGTGACTCTGGTCACGCCAAGCTGCGCGCAGCGCTCCTCGGTCAGGTTCTGACTCCACGCGACGACGTCCATGCCGAGTGCCTTGGCAACGGGGACCATCGCGCCACCCAGGTTGCCGGCGCCCAACAGCCCGAGGGTCTTACCGGCGAGTGGGATGGGAAAGCCGGTCTGCCAGCCGCCGGCGCGGATAACCCGATCCTCGATGACGATCCGCTTCGCGACGGCGAAGATGAGCGCCCAGGCCATTTCTGACGGCGTGGGCAAGCCGCGCGGTGTCGTGCCGCCGCCGTAGGGGCGACCGGGCGCCGGCTGCGAGGTATCGGCAGTGCCGCACAGCAAGATCCCGCGCTCGATGCGGGCCGCGTGGTCGACGACATTGCTCGTCCGCCCGTTACACACCAGCAGCTTGAGCTTGGGCAGACTTTCGAGCACTGCTCGCGGAAAGCGCGCCCGCTGCTGGGTGATGACGACAATCTCGTAGTCAGCCAGCTCGGCGACGAGGCGCTCCGGCGAGATGGCCTCCCGGTAAACGGTGATCTCCGCGTCGTCAGGTAGCACGTTCCAGTTGGCGTAGTCCAGGGCGACGCCGATGTAATCGTCGAGGATGGCGATCTTCGTCACGCCCGCCAACCCGCTTCGCCGCTCCGGCCGCCGGTGTCTCGTCTTGTGAGCATCAGGTTCTCCTTGATCGGCGCATGTCGCGTCGGATCCGGGCGAGCATGATAGCCCTCCCTCCGCAGACGAGGAGATCCCGTTACACGCCGTCCCACGACCAGTGGGGGATGTCCAGACCGTCGGGCACGTCTTCTGCTGAGCCTGGATAGCGCGTCAGCCAGATGGTCGTTGCCCAGGCGAAGTAGTCGTGCAAGACCTGTCGGAGCTGGCGGTTGTCGGCCAGGCCCACGTCCTCGAGGGCCTGATCGAAGCAGTCGATCGCGCGCCGGTCCATGTCGGCATGCGGGCCGTTGCCGCTGTGGAGGCGGAGCACCACGGTTTCGTCGCCGTACTCGTTGGAATAGGTGGGTGGCCCGCCAAGTGCTTCGGCCCAGTACGCGGCGAGGCGCTCGACGTGCTCGGGGTGAAAGCCGTAACTGAACGCGTGGCCCACGACCTCGTCATGCAGGGCGCGGGCGTGCCACGCCTGGGCCAGACGCCGCATGCCGTCGTGTCCACCCGCGGCTTCGTAGACCGTGCCCATATCTCAAGATAATAGTCCTCAGCGTGCGATACCGAACGCGATGGCGTCCAGCGCGGGATCACCCTGCGCACGCATCCGTTCACGCACCGCGAGGAGGAGATTCGACAGCGCTGTCTGGCTCCACAGCCAGGTATTCAGCTCCTGGAAGGACCCCGTGGGCCGTTGCTGCATGCGCGCTTCGAGATAGAAGGCCTTGAGATCGTCGGCCGCCCAGCGCACGAATTGTGGCAGCGGGACCGCGGCGTCGCGCTCCGGCACGTCCGTGGCTCGGTCTTCGGCGTAGGCTTCGAGGAGTCTGACCAACCCACGGAAGCGGCGCTGGTCGACACCCGTGACGCCGACGTTGGTCCGTCCGGCGTGCGCGGCCACCCATTGTTCGTAATACGGCCGAAGCGTCGTCAGCTCGAACGCAACGTCCGGCGGGTCCGCGGGTCGCGACACACTGCTTGCCTGGGTGAGGTTGATGTCCTGACCGGGATAGATATCCTCTGGGTAGTCGCTCAGCACCGGACCCGAGTCCGCATCCAGGAGCGCAAACGCCGCGCGCATGACCCGCGTTTGCAGGTCCGGATCATTGGCCTCACCCAGCGGATGCCCGAACGGGAACGGGACAAACAGCGCGCGCGGCGGCTTGACCTTTTCGCTGTGTTCGCGCACCAGGCTAATTGACGTCGTGGCCAGGCCATGCTCTTCGAACACACGCGCCAGCACACCCACGGTGTGCGTACACAGCGGTCAGGTACCGGTCAGAAACACTACGTCGACACCGTCCGCGCGGAGGCGACGGGCGACCTCAGGACCGGTGTCGTGCAGGAGGGTGTCATACGGCGGCCGTTGCGCGCCCATGAACGCGTACGCGTTGGGGCCGAGACTGCCAATCTCGCCGCGCTCGACGAATTCGCGCGCGCGGTCTACCGGAAACACGACGTTGATATCTCGCTGGAACGCGGTGCGATCGAAGCCGATGCTCGCGTGACTCTGCACGATGTCCCGCGCGGGCGCGTCGGTGGGAATTACGCGGAACGACTGATCTCCGCCGCTAAACGGCGTGTCGCCACGCACATGGATGCCCGCCGTGGTGACCAGCGCCAGCCGCGAGGCGCTGAGCGGCTGAGCCGGACGCGTGAAGGGAGCCGTATCGTTGAGCAAGCAGGGGTGCGCCAGCGCGGACTTGCGCTGGAGCTCTGGGAGGCGGTCGAGGCGGGGCATATCGCTGAGCCGAGCCTACCACCTGGGTCGGAGCGTGCTGGCTGTACGCTGCTGGCCGCGCTCACGCGTGCCGCGCCACGTAGATATGGCTCGCTCAGTTATCTGGGCCAACCGGTACAACCCACCGTTCACGGCTGATGGGCGATGCGCAGGACGCGCTTACCTGCAGCGGACTGGCTCTGCACCACGGTGTACCCAGCGCCGAGCTGGCGGCTCAGCTCGGGTTGTAGTTCGGCCAACTGGACATCCGTCAGGCCCGTGGCTTCCAGCGTCTGCCCACGCGCGAGCTGTTCGGCAAGGACCTGGAGTCGAGGCAATACTTCGGCACCGGGCAGGTTCGCTACTTCGACTCCGACAACATCTCTGGTTGGATACGCCGCGACCCCCGCGGGGCGGTGGACGAAGATGTACCACTCGCTGTCACCCACCGGCTGGGCGAACCACTCCAGGTTCATCTTGACCCAGATGTCGTACAGCGGCTGCGGCTCCCAGCGGTGGCGGATGCCCAGCACGCCGCCTGGTTCGAGCTGCCGCACGGCCAGGCTGATCGGCGGGAACGGGTCGCCGCCGACGGCGTCGATCGGCACCACGTCGACCCACTGGATGGTGGTCGGATCGACACCTTGCAGCCAATCGGGGACAGTCCGCAGCTCAGAGGCGGCGGTGACAGACTGGGGTGCTTCGGGCGTCTGACCGTTGGCCAAGAGGGTCAGGTCGTCGACCAGGCGCTGTTCCGAGACGCCGGCGATGGCGGCCACACGCCGCAAGCTGATGCGCGGCGACATGTAGTGGCGCAGGGTCGCATTGCGCAGTCGCTCGAAGTCGTGGGGCTTGAGGGCGACGATGTAGTCGAGCGCGCCGGGGACGGAATCCAGGATCTGACTCAGGCGCGTGTCACCCGTGACTTCTACCATGAACTCATCATGCTGCATGTCGATATTCCGACGCTCAACGAATTTCGTGCGCTGGCGGAAACGCGCGCGGACGTGTGTGTATCCCTGTATGTGCCAACGTCGCCGCTGCCGCAGGAAGCCGCCACCGCGCGGACCGAGCTTCGCAATGTCGCCGGACGTGCGCTCAGCCAGGCCGCGGACGTGGCCTCGAGCCGCGGGCGCCTCGAGGCGCTCGGCGAGGCGCTCGCCAGCCTCGATGCCGACGACGAGTTCTGGCGGTACCAGTCCCACAGTCTCGCCGTATTGGCGACGCCCGACGCCACCCGCACGTTCCGACTCCCCAACCGGCTGAACGCCTCCGTCGAGGTGGCGGACCGCTTTTATCTAAAGCCACTGCTGCGGGCGGTCACTTTTCCTCACGAGGCATTCGTGCTGGCGCTCTCGGAGAACTCCGTGCGCTTGATTGAGGTGCTGGCCGATGTACCGGCGGAGCAGGTGACCGTCGCCGACCTGCCCAGTAGCGCTGCCGACGCGGTCGGGCGCTCCACCGTCAACGAGCGGTCGCCACGCGGACGTTTGCAGGGGTCGGAGGGCCAGAAAGTGTTGCTGACCCAGTATGCGCGTCAGGTGGACGCGGCACTGCGGCCGGTCCTGGCGGGACGTCAGGCGCCGCTGATCCTGGCGGCGGTCCAACCCCTCGATTCGCTGTTTCGCTCGATCAACAGCCTGCCAAGCCTGGTAGCAGCGACGATCTCGACCAGTCCCGACCGACTGAGCCCCGCCGAGCTGGCGGGTCTGGCGCGGCCGATCCTCGACGGCGTCTATGCCCAGGAGCTGGAGGGATTGCGGCAGCAGTTCGCCCAGAGACGGGCACAGGCGCGGGCGACCCGCGACGTGGCGGAGGCTGCCCGCGCCGCGACGTTTGGGGCGGTCGAGACGCTGCTGGTGGACATCGACGCGTTCGTGCCCGGGACTGTGGACGAGACCGACGGTCGCATTACGCTGGGCGATGGGCGGCCCGAGCAGACGTACGGCGTCGTCGACGAGATTGCCAAGCGGGCGTTGCTGAGCGGGGCGCGGGTGCTGGGCGTGCGGACGGCGGATCTGCCAGCGGACGGTGGTAGCGGGCCGCTTGCGGCGACCTTGCGCTATCCGTTGCAGGGCTGAGTGAAGGTGATGGACAGGCGATTTCCGCCACTGGTATTGATTCTTGCGCTTGGTATGGCGTGCTCGCCGGCGCCGCCATCGTCGCCGACCATCCAGTCGGTCGCGACGCAGGTGGCACCCACCGTCGCCGCGGCGCAGACACAGGCGGTCTCGGCGGTGGTGGCCGCCCAAACGCAAGTCGGCGCGACGGTGGGCGCGGCGCAGACACAAGTTGCACCGACGGTGTCAGCGGCGCAGACACAGATTGCACCGACAGTGGGCGCGGCGCAGACACAGATTGCACCGACGGTGTCAGCGGCGCAGACGCAGGTCGCGCCGTCGGTTGCGGCGGGACAAACGCAGGTCGTGGCCACCGTCGCGGCGGCGCAGACGCAGGTGGTGGGGACCGTCGGCGCCGGCGCGACCAATGTTGCGCAGGCGCATCAGGCCGCCGCCACCGCTGCGGCGCCGACGGCGCAGGTTGTCGCGACGCAAGTGGCGCCCACCATTCAGGCAGTCGGTACACAATCCGCCGGACCGGTGGCTACCTCCATCGCCCAGTCGCCCGTCCAGGTAACGGCCGTCGCCACCAACCCGCAGGACCCGACGGTGACCCTCCACAACAGCGGACCCACCACCATGAACCTGAATGGTTGGACGCTGCTGCTGGGGCCGGCGTTCTACGTGGGTCTGACGGGCATTGCCGTGGCGTCGGGTCAGGACATGACGCTGCACTTCACGGCTGGGCTCGACTCGCCGACGACGACGTACCTGGGGCTGGGGTCGAGTGTCGTCGCCTCAGCCCTCAGTTCTGGTACGCGGGTGGTGCTGGTGGCGCCTGGCAATCAGATCGCAAGCGTCTACACCGTCGCCTAGCGTTCACAGGACGTTTTGGACAACGTCACCGTCCTTCATGATCACCGAGCGACGTCACGGGAGTCACCAGCAGGTCGATGTTGGTCAGTGGATTGCCGTCCACGAGCAGGAGGTCCGCCAGCGTCGCAACGCGACCCGCCACATGTGGATATAGCCAGGGTCGGCGGTCATGGCCACCACTGACGGAAGCGTGGTGAACGCGGCATGCCAGTGGGCGTCGATCAGACCCGGCATCATCTGATTCCTCTATGGTCGTCTTCATCGAGTGTGGGCGCGCCCGGCACCTGGGCGAGCCCGTACGCGACCAGGCTCATCACCAGCGCTCCAGCGAAACCACCCAGATACGCACCGCCAAGCTGTTGGCCGCACCACGCGGCGTAGACCACCAGGCAGAGCCACACGAACGAGCGGCGTGGCGCCAAATACAGAAAAATGCCGACGGTGAACGCCAGCGGGCCGAGCCACGGCGCCCACCAGGTTCGGCAGGACACCGACCTCGACATCGACAGACCTAGCTCGCGGCGGTCTGCATGAGAATCCGCTCGGTGGAGCTGACCGGATTGCCCGCGGCGCTCAACGCCTGACCGAGTTGTACGAGGAGCTGGGCGGAGGCTGTCTGGTCGGATACGTCGAGAGTCACGGACACTCTCCTCAGTATCGCGGATTGAAGCTCAGCGTTTCACAGGTGTGCGCGTCGATAATCGAGCATCTCGAGCTGGTTGTACACCAGGCCCTGGACCTTCGCCGTGAGGGCTGTCACGGGTAGGTTCGTCGCGATCTGACCGGCCCACACCTGGTCGAGCACATAGTCGGTCCAGTCGGCGTAGGTTTGCTTCTGACGGGCTGGATCCACCTCGTGCTGCAGCCGGTCGGCGAGCTGGACCAGCATGTCCGTCTTGAAGCCGGAAAAGCTGACCAGCGGACTGTAGAACGGGCTGAAGGCCAGCTGCGTGGGTGAGACCTGGCCGAGGTTGTTGATGCCGGTCATCACGCCGGTGTAGGCGTGGCTCCGGGTCTGGGTATTGAGGGTGACCGGGTCCACCGGTTTGAGATTCAACGTGACACCGATCTTGGCCAGGTCGGACTGATAGATCTGCGCGATACCTGCCCACTCCGTGGAGACGCTGGAGTAGCTGAAATCGATGGACGGATCCGAGACGCCGGATGCGTCGAGCAGACTCTGGGCTTTGTCCAGGTCGAACGTATAGAACTGGTCTTTGGCGGCGTCGTAAGCCGGCGAGCTCGGAGCAAACGGCAAATCACACGCGGAGCCGATGCCGTGCAGGACGGAGCTGACGATCCGCTGACGGTCGATGGCGTACACCATGGCCTGGCGAAACTGCTGGTTGCTACACGGGTCGGACAGGGTGTCGAAGAAAAACGAATAGCGTGTTCCGCCAGTCTGGGCGGTGAGGACCTGGAAGTTCTGGTCGGACTGCAGCCGGGCCGCGTCGACGAGTGGTGGTTTGTTGGCGGCGTCGATGGAGCCGGCTTCGAGCGCGGTGACCATGGCCTGCGGGTCGCGGAAAATCTGGAAGTACAGCTCGTCGAGCGATGGCTGGCCGGACGCCCAGTACTGCTCGTTGCGCACGAAGCGGAGGTGATCGCCCTGGATCCATTCGACGAACTTGAAAGGGCCGGTGCCGATGGCCTGCGTCTTGGCGTTGGGACCCTGCATCGTGACCGGGTCCACCACGCTCATGAGTGCCAGCAGGTCGTACACGCCGGGCCACGGGTCGTCGGACTTCAACACGACGCCGTACGTGCCGTCGGTGTCGACGGAAGCCATCGGGGCGGACTGCGTGTAAAAGCCGGTGACTGCGACCACCGGGTCGGTCCGGAGGCGGGTGAAGGTCCACTTGACGTCGTCACTGGTCATCTCGCGGCCGGTGTGGAACTGGACGCCCTGGCGCAAGTTGAGTTTGATCTGGCGGCCGTCGCTGCTCATGTCCCAGCTTTCGGCCAGGAGTGGCTGGGGGGTGACGGTGGAGTCGTACTCCAGGAGACGGTCCCAGACGCTGAAGGTCACATCCGGGATTGGCGGCGTGAGCTGGTGTGGGTCCAGGCTGACGATGTCGCCGAGGATGCCGATGCGCAGCGTGCCGCCGGCATGCGGCGCGGGCTGGCTCGTGGCGGCGGAAGTCGCGGGGCCGACGGCCTGACTCGTGGTGATGGCCTGGCTCGTGGCGCCGCCAGCCTGGGTCGGGACGCCGCCCGGTGTCGCGGCGGCGGGTTGCGCAGTGGCCGCGCTGGCCCCCGTCGGCGGC
>JAFAWJ010000437.1 GCA_019242065.1 Chloroflexota bacterium | reverse complement strand
GACGGCTTCTTTTTCGGCGTCAACATGGCCGTGCGACGCGACGCGCTGTTTGCCGCGGGTGGCTTCAATCCCGAGATCTTTGGCGACCGCTGGCTCGGCGATGGCGAGACGGGCCTCAATCGCAAGCTGTGGTCGCGGGGCGAGCTGGTGGGCTACGTGCCCGACGCGCTCGTCTACCACCACGTCTCCCGCCAGCGAATGACCGTCGGCTATTTGAGAAAGCGCCAGACGCACGAGGGCGCGTGCGACATGTATGCGCGTTTTCATCCGCACGTCCCGCCGCGTCGCTGCCTGGCGCGCACGCTCGTCGGTATCGTCAGCGACAGTGCACGTGACTGGCTGGCCGAGCCACTGTTTCGAGGTCGGACTGACGCGCGCGCGCTGCGGGTGCAACTGCGCGCGGTACGCGCGTGGTCACGTCTAGAGTACGTTGTGCGATTGATGTTCGACCCCCGCCTCCGCGCGCTGGTCGCCCGAGAAACGTGGCTCTGAGCGAACGCGGCGCGCGGCCGCTGACGGCTGGCCTGCGCGCGCCCGCGTTCACCCGCACGACGTGGTGGCCGCACGTCTGGCCACCCCTGGTTCTGACGCTGCTGGTCATCCTGGCGCTGGGTCAGTTTCTGCAGGTTGGGCTCGTGTCGACCGACTGGTGGCCGGTGCTCAGCACCAACCAGGTCAACAACCTGTCTGACTTCGTCCGCGCCTTCCGTGAGCCAATTGGCGCGGGCGACCCGCACTTCATCCAGCAGACCGCGCGCCACTACCGGCCGATTGCCGTCCTGTCGGACGCGCTCGACTACAAGCTGTACGGACTCGACTTTCCCGCCGGCTGGCAGCTGACCAATCTGCTCGTCCATCTCGGCGTCACGCTCGGGGTTTATGGCCTCGGGCGCACACTGGGTCTGGCCCGCTGGGCGGCGACTCTGGCGGCCGCCGTCTTTACGTTGAATCCGGCGATCGTCGGCACCGTGCCGGCCATTGCCCGACGCCACGACACGTTGTCGGCGCTGTTCTTCCTGCCAAGCGTGATCTTGCTGATTCGCGGTCAACGCGTGCTGCCCGCGTTTCTGTTCGTGCTGTCCATACTCTCGAAAGAGACGAGCCTGGCTGCCCTGCCTTTCGTGCCGCTGATGCTCAGGGCCGCCGGCCAGCCGATGCGCCGAGCGTGGGTGCTGGTGCCGCCGGCGATCATCGCCGTCGGCATGCGCGTGCTGGCGCTGG
This sequence comes from Chloroflexota bacterium, assembly GCA_019242065.1. Next base: position 13,104 of record JAFAWJ010000437.1, on the reverse strand, counting down.
GCGACCTGGGCGGCTACGGCACGGCCACGTATCCTAGCGTCGCGGCCATCCCGATCTACTGGGACAAGTTCGCCAAGTACTTCATCGACCTCCTGTACCCGCTGCCGATCCGCCAGGGGCTGATGGCGGCGGTTGCGATCGTGCTGCTGCTGGGCTGCGTCGCCGCGGTGGCGACCGTCTTGCCCGACAAGGAGCGCTTCCTGGTCTGGCTCGGTCTGGCGTGGGTGGTGTTTTTTGCCCTCTTCTACGCCGGACTGAAGGTCTACGCCGGCTCGTGGTACCTGTACTTCCCGTTGATCGCCGCTTCGATCGCCATTGCCGCGATGGTCCAGGGCGGCTTGAAGCGTCGGCCGGACCCGATCGCCTGGGCGCCGGTGGGCCTGGCCGGGGTGATGATTGCCGTGATCGTGGTCAGCTCGCCGCTGATCACGCCGTATCCGAACTGGAGCGAGACCACCGTGCTGATGGACGAGTACCTGCGCCAGGTGGACACGTGTACCGAGGACGGCAATCCGCCCCTGGCGCCACCCGACCACGACGCGCGCGCGGCCTTCGTGAATCCGACGGGCTTGCTGGACTACAGCGTGACCGCGTACATCGCGCTGAAGTACCCCAACGGGCGGCCCTGCGCCAGGCAGTGACGTCGCGACGCGCAGACGCGGTTGCGTAACCAGTACGCTTGGCGTGCCGTGCGTCGAGTGGCGATCGTCTATCCGCGTGCCAATCTCGACACCGTGCCCAGCCTGATCGGCGCCGCGGAGCAGCTGGCCGAGGCCGGCTACGCGGTCGACGTCTTTACGTATCGGCGGGCGGGGCAGCCGGACCCGAGCTTCAGTTCGGCGAATATTCGCCTGCGGCAGCTGGGCGTCGAAGGCCTGGCGGACTATTCCACCGCCAGCCTGCGCAGCGTCGTCAAACGTGTGGGCTGGTTGCCGAGCGTTGCGCGTGCGCCGCTCGTTCGTACGTATAACGTGCTGGGTGCTGGTCTGGCCGGCAGCAGCCGATTGGCGGCGCGTGCGCGGAGCGCGGTGGTAGAGCGCGAGGCAGCATATGCCTGCGTGATCGGCGTCGATCCGGACGGCCTGGGTCTGGCGCACAGCCTGGCGCGGGGTGCGCCACTGGGCTACTACTCGCTAGAGCTGCTGCTCTCGTACGAGCTGAGCACGCCCGCCGATCGGCAGCTCAAGGCGCACGAGCGCGAGTGCAGTCAGCAGGCGGCGTTCGTGATCGTCCAGGACCAGGAGCGCGGTCGGTTGCTGGCGGAGGACAACGCCCTCGACTGGTCACGCATGGTGCTGGTGCCGAATGCACCCGGCGGCCCGGCCCGCCGCAAGCCCGAACGTTACTGGCACACACGCTTTGATCTGCCCGTCGAGGCGCGAGTCATGATTCACTCGGGGAGCATCGGCGACTGGACCGGTATCGACGCCATCGTCGCCTCGGCGAGCCGTTGGCCGGATAACTGGGTGCTGGTGATCCACACGCGCTTCGACGCGGAGTCCTCGGCGTACGTGGCGGGCTTGCGCGAGATTGCCGATCCGCGGCGGGTGTATTTCTCGCTGAAGCCGGTGCCGCGCCAGGAGTACGACCCGTTGATCGACGGCGCGGACGTCGGCCTGGCGTTTTACGTGCCGCAGTCGGGGTCGGCCTTCACGCAGCGGAACGTGCAGACGATCGGGTTGTCGTCGGGGAAGCTGGCGTATTACCTGCGCGCCGGACTGCCGGTGATCGTCAATCGCGCGGCGTCGATTGCCGACGTCGTGGATTCTGAGAGTCTCGGCGTGTCGGTTGACGATGCCGACGGCATCGGCGCGGCTCTGCAGCGCGTCTCCGCCGACTACGCTCGCTACAGCGCGGGCGCGCTGCGGTTTTTCGACCAACACCTCGACTTCAACCGCGCCTTCGGCGAGGTCGTGCATCGCGTGGATGCGTTGGTATGAGTCAACTCGAAACCATCAGTTCTGCAGACGGCCTCGTCCTGGCCTACCTGGTTCGCCGCGCGCCGTTTCCCGACCACACCGAGTTCCTGACACCCCACGACTGCGCGCTCCAGATCGGGCATGTTGTCTACAAGGGCGGTTCGGAGATCACGCGCCACATGCACTTGCCGATCGAACGGCACATCGTCGGCACCACCGAGCTCCTGATCGTGCAACAAGGTCGGTGTGAAGTGGACGTCTACGACCTCGACCGCCAATTCGTGACGACGCGCGAGCTGTGTGCGGGCGACATGCTGATCTCGGTGGCGGGTGGCCACGGCTTCCGCGTCCTCGAGGACATCGTGCTGTGCGAAGTCAAACAGGGGCCGTATCCCGGCGAGATCGAGAAAGAACGTTTTTGATCCCGGTCAACGAACCGCTGCTGACCGAAGAAGACATCGCGTCGGTGACTGCGGCCTTGCGCTCGGGGTGGATCTCGGGTTCGGGTCCGGACGTCGAGACCTTCGAGCAGCGCTGGGCGGCTTATTGCGAGCGGAAACACGGCATCGCCGTGGCCAACGGCAGTGTCGCGCTACAAGTGGCGGTCTCGCTGCTGGACCTGCAGCCGGGCGACGAGGTCATCCTGCCGGCCTTCACCATCATCTCGTGCGCCTGGCCTATCGTGCTGGCCGGGGCGACGCCGGTGCTGGTCGATTCCGATCCGCGGACGTGGACCATGGACGTCGCTCAGGTCCGCGAACGGGTCAGCGCGCGCACGCGGGCGATCATGCCCGTCCACATCTACGGCAACCCCGTCGATATGCAGCCATTGCTCGACGTTGCCCATACGCACGGCCTGGCGGTGGTCGAGGACGCGGCCGAAGCGCACGGCGCGGAGTATCGGGGCCAACGCATTGGCAGTTTCGGGAGTGTCAGCTGCTTCAGTTTCTATGCCAACAAGCTGGTCACGACCGGCGAGGGCGGCATGGTGCTGGTCGACGACGACGTGCTCGCGGAGCGCGCCGGCCGCCTGCGCAATCTCGGGTTCCAGCCCGGCCGTCGCTTTGTGCACGCCGAGCTTGGCTACAACTTTCGGCTGACCAACCTACAGGCCGCGCTGGGAGCAAGCCAGGTCGAGCGCATCGACGCGATCGTCGCGCGTAAACGGGCGATGGGTCAGGCGTACACGCGGCGGCTGTCGGAAGTGGCGGGCCTGGAGCTACAGGTCGAACAACCGGGGGCCCACAGCGTGTACTGGATGTACGGGCTGCTGGTGAGCGAGTCGACCGGGCTCGACGCGGCGGAGTTGGCCCGTCGCTTGCGGGCACGCGGCATCGAGACTCGACCGTTCTTTCTCGGTATGCACGAACAGCCCGCGCTGCGCGAGCGGGGCCTGTTCGCGGGCGAGTCGTACCCGGTCACTGAACGGCTGGCGCGCCAGGGGTTGTACCTGCCGTCCAGCCTTGGGCTCGAGGAGGCGGACATCGATCGCATCTGCGAGGCGGTGCGCGAGGTTCTGAAGTGACGGTCTTCGGCGAGCACTACGCGGCGGCGTACGACGCGCTGTACCACGACAAGGACTACGCGGCCGAGTGCGATCTGATCGACCACGTTTTCGCGACCTACGCTTCGGGGACTGTCAGGCGTGTGCTGGACCTCGGATGTGGCACCGGCGGCCACAGCGTCGTGCTGGCCGAGCGCGGCTACCAGGTTGTCGGCGTGGATCGCTCGGAGGACATGCTCCGGCTCGCGCGCGGACGCGGCAGCGCCGCGCGGTTTCAGCTGGGTGACATTACGACTGTCAACGTGGGCGAGACCTTCGACGCGGTGCTGGTCATGTTCGCGGTCCTGGGGTATCTGACCGACAACCACGACGTACGCGCGGCGCTGGCCGCAGCCCGAAAGCACGTCGATGCGAACGGATTGCTGTTCGCCGACGTGTGGTACGGCCCGGCGGTTCTCGCGCAGCGACCCTCAGAGCGGGTCAAGGTCATCGACGCGCCGCTTGACGGCCAGGTCATTCGCGTGGCCTCCAGCGAGCTCGATCCCCGCCGCGACGTGTGCAGCGTCGATTACCACCTGTGGCGTCTCGAGGATGGCAAGCTCATCGCTGAGGTGCGCGAACGGCATCCGATGCGGTATTTCTTCGAGCCCGAGCTGCAGGCGTTCCTTGGCGACGCCGGCTTCGAGTTGCTGCGCGTCGGCGGGTTTCCGAATCTGGACGAGGAACCCAGCGAACGCACGTGGAACGTGGCGTTTGTCGCACGCGCTCGCTGAAGCCCCTGGCCGCGTCGCGCGGCCGATCCACTGGCAGCGCTACGAATCGCCGATTGCCCTGGGGCTGATCGCCGCGCTGGTCTGGCTGGCCCAGTTCCACCACTTCCGCGACTTCGGTCTGTACGAGGACGACTACTGGTTCATTTCGGAAGCGATGGGAAAGAACGTCGACTACCTGCAGCGCCGCTTCGTGACCGCTTTCACTACGTTGCCGCAGGGCCGGCCGCTGGGCTTCTTCTTGCCCGACCTGCTGTCGTTTGTGGGCGACAAGCTCGGTGGGCTCGCCGGCATCTATCTCGTCGGCTTTGCCGTGGTCACGCTGAACACGTTTCTGTGCTATCGACTGCTGCGCACCCGCGTTCCGATCGCTGCGGCGGTCGTCGGCGCGGGGGTGTTCTGCCTGTTTCCGTCCGACACCACCAAGATCTTGCTGACACACGATTTCCAGCTGCAGCCGTCGCTGACGTTCGCGCTGCTGTCGGGGCTGGCCTATGCGAGCGGTCGCAGGCCGCTGGCGTACGTGGTGTCGGTCGGCGCGCTGCTGTCGTACGAAAACGGGTTTCTGGCGCTGTTCGCGCTCCCGTTGTTCACGACGCGCTGCTGGGATCGGCGCCTGGTGCGTGAGTTGATCCAGCACGTCCTGATCCTGCTCGGCATCGTCGCGGCGGTCGTGGTGGTGCGGTACTTCGTCGGCGAGGGCCGCGCCACGAGCTCGCTCGGCAACGTGGGCGCGATTCTGCCGCTGTTTGCCAGTTCGCTCGTCCTCGGACCCGCGCGCAGCCTGGCCGGCATGCTGTACGGACCGCTAAAGGCCGTTCCGACCTGGAACCTGGAGACGATCGCCGCCGCGGCGCTTGGCTTCCTGGGCTTTTTCGTCGTCTTGTGGCGGGTGCCGCGGCCGAAGGCTGAGGTCCGCCAGGCGGTGCAGGTCGCCATCGCCGGCGCGGTCATGCTGGTGATTGGCTACGCGCTGGCCTTCACCCACTATCCGCCCAATGCACTGGTGGGTCGCGGGACGTCCGTGCATCTCGGCGCGACGCTCGGCATGTCGGTGCTGGCGACCGGCCTGGCGTGGCTGGTGCTCGGCTGGCGGCCGCGGCTGGCGATCGCGTTGATCTCCGGCTACCTCGCGCTGGCGGTCGGCTATTACGTGACCATCGAGCGCGACTTCGTCCGCAGCTGGCAACTGCAACGTGAGTTCTGGCAGCAGGTCCAGGCGTGCTGTTCGGACCTGCAGGACGGGACGGTCCTGCTGTATACGTTGAGCTCGGCCGAGGAGCCGACTTTTATCTTCACCAACTCCTGGGCCGACCCCCTGATTCTGGGCGAGACGTTTGCCTTTCCGACGACCTGGTCGCAGCCGCCGCGCCTATTCAGCCTGACCGAGTGGCAGAACCGCGTGCAGGCGGACGGGGATCAGCTCGAGTGGTGGGTGCCAGCCGCCTCCTGGGATGAGCACTGGGAGCCCCTGCCGCAGGACAATGTCATCTTGTTGACACGGGCTGCAGACGGCACGCTGACCAGAGCGACGGGCACGATCGAGGTTCCCGGCGGCACGCTGACGCTGAAACCGCCCTCGGCGCCCGAGAGCTGGCCAGCCGCACAGCTCGATGCGCCGCTGCTCGACCAGTAGTGTTCGACTACGCCGCACTGGCGACGCGCGACCACGCGCTGGTCGAGGCCATGGCGACGCCCTGGCTGCAGGTGCACGCCATCGCCGCCGAGCACGGTCTGGCCCTCATTACGGCTGACCGCGTGGGCACCGACAAAATCGATCCGCATCGTGTGCTGCTGATCGCCACGGACTGGACGCGCGAGGCGCAGAAACTGGTCAGCCAGGGGGCTCGGCCAGCGGTGCTGGTTTCGTTCGAGCCGCCGGTCATCGCCTGGTGGCTGTATTACCATCTCGAGCGCGTCAGCGACCTGTTCCCGCACACGTTCATGTACGAGGGCGCCCGCGAGCGGGTGGCGCCCACGACGCGGTTTCATCCCCTGTTCTTTCCCGTACCCTGCCCGCCGCCGCGCCCGACGGGTCTGCCCTGGACCAACCGGCGCTTCATGGTGGCCATCGACGACAACGCGGCCATGCCGCGAGCGCGCGACCTGGCGCGCTGGCTGGACCGTCCGCGCGAGCTATCGATCGAGCGAACGTGGGCGGGTTTGCGCTATCGGCCAATCGCGCGCGAGCGCTACCAGGCGCGTTTGCGCGCCATCGAGGCCTTTGCGTCACACGACGACTTCGACCTGTATGGCCAGGGCTGGGATCAGCGCCACCCCGCGGTCGATCCAGAACTGCACGCCGCGGCGACGCGCGCGTACCGCAGTCCTGTCGACAACAGGCTGACGCTGCTCGCCAGGTATCGCTTCGCGCTGGTCTACGAAAATACCCGCTTTCCAGGCTACGTCTCGGACAGCATCCTGGATTGCTTCTTCGCGCGCTGCATCCCGATCTACAGCGGCGCGCCGGACGTGGCGCAGTACGTGCCGCCCTCGGCGTTCATCGACGTCCGACAGTTCCAGTCGTTCCCGGAGCTCGAGCGATTCCTGGTGCTGACCACCGAGGACGACGCCCGCCGCTACGTGGACGCGGCCCACGCGTTCTTGATCTCGGCCCGCTTCGAAAGCTGGTGTGCCGAGCGTTTTGCGCGCGATGTGGTGGATGCGTTACTGCAGGTCGCCGCCGCGTGAGTGGTCGCCGGGGTACAACATGCACATCGTGAGGCGAGTACTGGTGACCGGGGCAGGCGGCTTCATCGGCCATCACCTGGTCAAAGATCTGACCCGACGTGGGTACTGGGTGCGCGGCGTCGACCTCGAGCCACCCGAGTACGAGCCGACTGCCGCGCACGAGTTCCAGGTCGGCGACCTGCGGCGGTGGGAGGACGCGGTTACGGCGTGCGCCGGCGTGGACGACGTCTACGCGCTCGCGGCCGACATGGGCGGCATGGGATTCATCAGCGCGCACCACGCTCAGATCCTGCACAACAACAGCCTCATCAACCTTCACACGCTGGAGGCGGCGCGGCAGAGTGGCGTCTCCCGATACCTGTACACGTCGTCGGCGTGCGTGTATCCGGAGTACCGCCAGAAGGAAACCGACATCGCTCCGCTGCGCGAAGAAGACGCCTACCCGGCCCAGCCGCAAGATGCCTACGGCTGGGAAAAATTGCTCACCGAGCGGCTGTGTACGCACTATCGCGACGACTACGGGCTGCAAACGCGCATCGTGCGCTTCCATAACATCTTCGGCCCGCTCGGGACATGGACCGGTGGTCGGGAGAAGGCGCCGGCGGCGCTGTCTCGCAAGGTGGCGACTGCCAAACTGACTGGCAATCCAGACGTCGAAATCTGGGGTGATGGCGAGCAGACGCGCAGCTTTTGTTACATCGAGGATTGTCTGGAAGGCCTGCGACGGTTGATGGACTCCGACTATGCCGAGCCACTCAACCTGGGTCAGGATCGGATGGTGACCATCAACGAGCTGGCAGACATCATCGCCGGCGTGGCGGGCGTTCGGATCCGGAAGGTCCACGTGCCGGGCCCGCAGGGCGTGCGCGGGCGCAACTCGGACAATACGCGCCTGCGGCAGGTGCTGGACTGGCAGCCGGCCGTCAGCCTGGAGCAGGGCCTGGCGCGGACGTATGCCTGGATCGAAGCTCAGGTGGCTGCAACACTCGCGTCACCGGTGGCCGCATCGCAGAGGTGACACCGGTCGCGCTTGCCATCCGCAATGCGGACATGCAGGCCGATCGCATCTTTGAACTGGCGCCAGACGGACCGGTCGACCAGGCCCCGTACACGCCGTGGCGCCTGGTGCGCGATCGCGCGCGGGCAGCCGGGTTCGAGGTCATGACGGCTGACCAGGTGGGTCCGCGCGGCGTCGATCCGCGTCAGGCGCTCGTCATCTCGTACGACTGGCCGCCGGCGACCGATGCGCTGGTGGCCGCCGGCGCGCGACTCGGAGTTCTGACCTCGCTCGAGCCGCCGGTGATTGCCTGGGAGCTGTACTACCACTTGCCCACACTGAGCGGTCGCTTTCCGCACGTCTTTCTCTTCGATGGGGCGAAACATCGCGTCGCTCCGGGGACGAGCTTTCATTCGCTCTATTTTCCCCAGGTACGGACGTCGCGGAGCGGGAGCGACGACGACTGGCATCGCCGCCGATTTCTGGTGTCTATCAACAGCAACAAGGCGATCGTCCGCTCGTTCGCGCGCTGGTTCGATACGCCGCGCGAAGTGTCCGTCAAGCGTGAGGTGGCCAGTCGGCGCTACCGGCCCATTGGCGACGACCTGTACCTGGAACGCTTGCGCGCGGCGGCGTATTTCGCACGGCGTCCGGATTTCGACATGGTGGGCCAGGGCTGGCAGCGGCGTCATCCGGCGGTGCCGCGGCGGCTGCACGCGGCGGTGCTGCCGGCGTATCGAGGTCCGGTGGCGGAAAAACTGGAGACGCTGGCGGGCTACAAGTACTCGCTGTGTCTGGAGAACTCGCGGTTTGCGGGGTATGTGTCGGAGAAGATCTTCGACTGTTTTTTCGCGGGCACGATTCCTGTGTATCTGGGCGCGCCGGACATCGAAAAGTATGTGCCACCCGCGGCGTTCATCGACCTCAGACGCTTTGGGAGTTATCGCGACCTGGAGGCGTATCTGGATTCGGTGTCGGTCGATGCGCAACGCGGCTACCTGGCGGCTGCCGAGGCCTTTCTGTGCTCGCCCGGCTTCGAGCCGTTTTCCGCGGAGTGCTTCGCGCAAAGTCTGGTGGGCATGCTCGAGTCCTGTCGACCTTGAGGAAACCCGATAGGCTGACGTACATATGTCGACCTTTGTCCTCGTCCATGGCTCCTACCAGGGCGGTTGGATCTGGAAACCCGTTGGCGAGCGTCTCCGCGCCCGCGGTCACGGCGTGTATCGTCCCACGCTCGCGGGCTCGGCCGAGCGGCGTCGTGAAGTCAGGCCTGACCTGACACTCGCCGACTACGGCGCGGAGATCGCCGACCTGTTCTTTTATGAAGACCTCACCGATGTGATCTTTGTCGGCACCAGCATCGGCGGCATGGTCGTGTGCGAGGTGGCGCCGAAAGTGGCCGAGCGGATCCGTCGGCTGGTGTTCATCGACGCGCTCGTGCCACTGCCTGGCGAATCGGTGCCGCAGATCAACAGTCGCGCACCGTACGACCAGCGCAATGTGGTCTACGGGGCCAAGCCCGAGGCGGCGCGCGGGACCGTCTTCGCGGACCTCGCTCCGGATATGCAAGACTGGGCGCTGGCGCGCTATACGCAGCAGGCGATCAAGCCGACGGACGACCCGGTGGACCTCCGCGACTTCTGGTCGGGCTCGTGGCAGGTGGACGTGCTGCGGTGCACGCGCAGCGGGGCGCCGCCGGAAGCCCATCAGCGGCGGACGGCCGAGCGGTTGCACGGCAGCTACACGGAGTTAGATGCGGGGCACTATCCCATGCTGTCGCATACAGACGAAATCACCGAATACCTGGAGGGGTTGAGTTAGAAGACGGCGACCGGGTTGACCGGGGAACCTGTGGCATTGGGAATGCGCAGCGGCAGGATGTTGATCAGAAACTCCCACCGCTGATGAGCTTGACAGGCTTCGGCCAGGTCGTCCAACCAGGCGTTGTCCAGGATCCACAGGCCCAGCCCGACGATGCCCACCTGGTGCACCGGATTGCTGAAGCGTTCGTAGCCCGAAGGGGTCACGTCATTGCCGGTGTCCGAGCCGAGCACGGCCACGTCCTGCGCGCGCAAGACCGGCAAGAGCTCCGGCAAGGGTCCACTGGAGCCCGCATCAGGCGGCAGCGGTCCCAGCCGGTCACGGCGTCCCAGTTGCCCGGTGCGCAGCAGCAGGACGTCACCCGGCTCCGGCGAGACGCCGCAGCGCGTCCGTGCCAGCTCCAGCTCGGCGAGTCCCACGCCATCTCCGGGTGCGACGACGTCCGTCCCGCGCAGCAACGGCGCGTCGACCAGGATGCCGCGCGTGACAATGCCCCGAAACGCCGCCGCCACGCTATGACTGGTAGCGCCATCGGTCATGCGCACCAGGCGCGAGGAGGCGCCGTTATACAGGTGCCCGTCCCACATGAAGTGCGCCAAGCTGTCGATGTGGGTCACCGTCGAGCCGTGGAAGGCGACGCCGATGAAGTCCATCGCGACCTGTCGATCCGGACCTTCGCCGGGCCGAAACGCTTCGCCGCTGGCGATCATGTAGTGCTGCGGAACACGTCGAGGGTTGACGTCAGTTGCGCCGTCGTAACTCCACGCGCGCGCGCAGCTGACCGTCGTGCCGTCCTGCACCAGGCCAACCGCGCGCCGGGTGATGTCGGGGGTGATCACGTTCAACGTGCCGCGCTGGTCGTCCGCGCCCCAGCGCCCCCAATTCGAAAGTGAGCCCATCCACTCCAGCAGGTCCGCCTGCGACGGACGTGCTGGAGTCTTGCTCACCGGGTGTGAATGTGCCACACGTCGGCGATCGCCGAGCGGCGTGCGCCCTGGCTCACGTCGGCAGTGGCGCCCAGGCGATCGGCGCGTTGGCGTCCGACTTGCGAGCCTCCTGCGTCGCGTCCGCCCAGCTCTTGCCCTCGGGCAGCATGATCGATGCCGAGCGCACCCGATTCAGCGACGGATCCTGCACGTTGGCTGGAGCGGTGCCTTTTTCGCGCAGCGTGCGCGCCGCGTCGAGCAGCCGGCGTCGTACGAAAATGACCATCGCGTCGGTGGAGCCAAGGTGCTCCTTCCACCGCCGATAGATAGGGCCCATTGCCTCGGTCATGGCCCGATCCTGGATGTTGCCGACGAATGGCACGCCAAACATCAGCTCGTTCTTCTGCAGGTCCAGGTCCAGGTTGTACTGATTCGCCAGGCGGGCCACGCTGAGGTAGCGGGTGAGCGGTTCGGCCGGATCGTTCGGCAGGTAGCCACCAATCGACTTGAACGGATCGTCGAACTGGGCGCGCTCTTCTTTCGTCCATGCGCGATCCAGCCGGGCGGTCTGTGAGAAGAGCATGTGGTGCTCGTCGTCCAGCGGCACCCAGCTGCGCAGGTGCACCGTGTTGGGATCGCTGGCGGCGATCATGCTGTGGAAGGGCATGATGAACTGGGTGATGCGATGCCAGCGCGTGCCGTCGTCGTCGACCTGGCGACTGCCCGAGTAGCATCCGCCGTAATCGGTGGCCAGGACCTCGAGCCGTGGACGGCGGTCGCGGTTGAAGGTGCCGCGGCGGGTGTAGTCGACGGGGCCGTCGCCGCGCTCCTCGTTGAGCCGACCATGGACCCAGTCGATGTGGGACGAGTCAATGTCGCCTTCCAGTCCCTGGACCCAGTTGCATTCTTCGAGCATCACGTGCGGCGGCGACACGCGGTCGGCTGGCAGGCTGGTGACCTCGAAGGGCGGGAAGGGGGGCGGTTCCGTCTGCGAGCCCATATAGGTCCACAGAGCGCCATTGATTTCCCGGACCGGGTAGGCAACGGCTTTGACCTTGTATTTGAAGTCGCTGTCTTCAGGCTCGTTGGGCATGTCGACGCACGTACCCTCGGCGTCGAACTTCCAGCCGTGGTAGACGCAGCGCAGACCGCACTCTTCGTTGCGGGCCCAGAAGAGATTCGCGCCCCGGTGCGGGCAGTTTTCCTCCAGCAGACCAACCCGACCGTCCGTGTCGCGGAAGGCGATCAGATCCTCACCAAGGAGCTTGACCTTGATGGGTCGATCGTCTGGCGCCGGCAGGTCGCGTGACGGAAGAAACGGAATCCAGTACTGGCGAATAAAATCGCCCATGATCGTGCCCGGTCCGACGCGGGTCAGGGCCTCGTTCTCTTCCTTCGACAGCATGCGTGTGAGGGTATCAGGTTGGTGAGTCGCGCCAACCCCGATCGCGGGCACGAATGAAGCCCCATACCAGCCAGGCGGCGATCACGAGCAGGACCGCGCCCGCGGCTGCCCACTGCAACTGGCCGGTCATCATCGAGCCTTTGATGAGATTGAGACCCTGACCGAGCCACACCAGCCCGATCAGCCCGAGCACGATGCCCAGGACGAGGCGTACCCAGTTCATACGTTCGGGAGCGTAGCGCCTCGCGGGCTCAGACGAAGGAAACGCCGGGGGTGGCGTCGGGCTCGAAGGTCTGGATCAGACTGAGGGCTTCTGTTTCGAGCGCGGATTGGTCGGGTTTGGGGAGCGGGCGGAACGTGCGGATGGTGAGCGTCGCGGCTTTGCGTTTGCGCTCGAGCTTCCACGTGCCGCTGACTGCGCCGTCCAGCAGCACCACGGCAGGGACCTGGAGATTGCGGTTGGCGATGAGTCTGGCGTCGTCGGCCGAGAGCATGCGCGTGCGGTCCTGCCAGCCGAGCATCACGCCATCGAAGTCGGGCAGCAGGCGCGGCGGCGCGGGCGTGTCGCCGGCGGGTCGCGGGGCGTCGCGCAGGTCGTACAGGCGGCGCTTGCGCTCGTCCTCGAGGATGACCACGTCGTCGCCGAGTGCCTCGAACCAGCGGGCGACGCCTTTCAAGCCGGACCAGGCCGCGAAGTCGGCGGGGGTGGCGGGACCCCAGGCGGCGAGATAACGGCGGACGAGGTCCTCGGGACGGGGATCTCCCTGTACGTTGGCGCCCAGCCAAGTATCGGCCAGGACGAACTCGCCGCCGGCATCGAAGCCATACGCGGCGTCCGAATTGACCTGTACCAGGGGCAGGAGCAAGCGTGCGGCGTAGCCGCGGGCGCGGACCTCGTCGAGCCCGGAGGCTTCGATGCGTTCGCGCAAGCTCTCGAACGAGGCAGGCTCGCGGAAGTGCTGGCGTGCCAGGCTGAGCGAAGGTTCGAGCTCGGCCGGTGACCAGCGCTTGCCACCGGGGAGGGTGATGTCGGTCTCGGTGCGCAAGGTGCCGCGAAAGGCGAGAAGGTCC
>JAFAWJ010000206.1 GCA_019242065.1 Chloroflexota bacterium | reverse complement strand
GGATCAGATTCGAGGTTGTCACCTTCATTGTTCTGTCCTTCTACGAACGGCGACCAACGGCAAGCCGAGATCGCGCACTTTTGCAAGCAGGCCGTGCAGCGCTGCCTGGTCCACTACCGGGCCACTGAGCAGCGTGGTCCCGTCGCTGTCCTGCGTCAGGGTTAGTCCGTCGAACCAGTCGGCCCAACGGGCATTGAGGTGGCCTTTGAGTCGGATCTCGTAGCTCCCTCCTTCGCTGGTTTTCATGTCTCGAAGGTAGGCAGCGATGTGGTGAGCGCGCCTCACCACATGTGGTGATTGATCTGGTGATTCAGCGTGGCGCGGTGCGGGACAGCAACTCGAGTTCCTCGGCGCGGCGAACCGCCGCACGTCGAGTGTTGACCCCGAGCTTGCTATAGATGCTCTTGGTGTGCGTCCGCATCGTGTTCAGCGACACGACGAGCTGACTGGCGATGTCCGGTCCATCGAGATCAGTTGCAAGTAGCCGGAGCACTTCGAGCTCGCGCTCACTGAGCGGCTCCATCAAAGCCTGCGCGGCCTGCCGTTCGGCCGCGGGCGTACCGAACTGGGTCAGTAGGCGCTGCGCATAGCGTGGAACCATTCCGCGTTTCGCCGCCGCCTGGAGCAGCGCTGCCGTTGAGAGGCCTTCGTCCACGAAAACGCGGACGTACCCCTCCGGCTCTGCCAGGATCAGGGCGCGTTCCAGCGGCACGAGAGCAGCACGCGTCTCGCCGCGTGCCTCACAAGCGAGCGCCTGGAGCACCAGGATCTCGATGACGCTTCCCGTCCTGGCACCGTCTTCGGCGGCACGGAGCAGCCGATCCAGGAGTCCCGCTGCTTGAAGCACCGAGCCGCTGGCCAGCAGCGCCCGCCCGAGAGTGATGTGCGGGTACTCGTGCGCGTAGCTGAGCTCGTCGTCGACGGAGAGCCCCTGCTCCCGCGCCCAGTCAAGAGCCTCATCAGTCCGACCCTGACGAATCAGGACCCGTGCGCGCACAGCTGCCATAGGGCGAAGGTTCGGCGAAAGGTCAATCATGAAGGCCGGCTGCGACCCGCTGAGTAGATCGAGCGCACTGTCAAGCTCGCCGCGCGCCTCGTGGATGCGCGCCATCGACACCCGCCACCGGTAGCGGTTTTGCGCGAACCCGGACTGCTCCCCGAGCTCCTGGCTCCTGACCAGCGACTGTGTCGCCGCATCCAGCTCGTTCCGCTCGCGGTGGAGCTCGCTCATGCCGATATAGATGTCGGCAGTTCCGCGCACCACGGCGCTACCTTGTTGGCTCGCCACCTGCAGCGCCTGCTCATAGATTCGCATTGCCTCGCGCAGCTGACCCTGCGCAACTCGAATGTCCGCGAGTGTGACGGCGCGGCCGACTGTGCCTGAGAGGTGCCCGCCACGCTGCACATCCGCCATACCTTCGGCGTAGGAGCGGTATGCGATGTCCAGGTCTCCATTCGCCCAGGCCGCAAGTCCCATGAGTGCATTGGCGCCGCCTCGCGTGAGGTGGTCGTCGTCGGGCGCGAGGTCGAGCGCACGACGAGCATGGTTCACGCTCTCGACCAGATTGCCGCGAGCCAGGGCATATCCAGCACGGTGGATGGCGACGGAACCTGGCAGCGTGCGGAATTCGTCTTCGTTCACTACGACCATTCCTTGGCCCTGAGCGTGGCAAGGCGCGTTCGGCGTCAGCCACCGCTCGGCGTCACGCAGGTGCTGGTCTACCCCGTCCAGCTCACCGCTCGACAGCAGTATCCCCGCGTACACATTGCTTAGCACCGGTCGGCAGCGGAGCAGGTCCTCCGGGAGCGCGTTGAGCCAACCGCGTAGTGTGACGTCCTGTTTCGCGCGAGCGAGTGCGGGGTACTCCAGTTCAACCAGTTCAGCAGCGTGCCCGAAGTCACCGGCAGACAAGGCGTGGCGGACGGCTTCAGACCGGTCGGCATTCCGCTCGAACCAGGCGCTGGCGCGACGGTGCAGTTCCAGCACCTGATGGGGCTGCTCGTTCGCCATGTGTGCGCGCAGCACGTCTGCAAACAGATGGTGATACCGATACCACTGCCGCCGGTCGTCGAGGGCTACAAGAAACAGGTTGGCTCGGTCGAGCGCTTCGAGCATACCGTTGCCGCCGTGCTGGTCGGTGACTGCATCGCACAATGGGCCTGTCAGTCGATTCAGCACTGAGGTCCGCAGCAGGAATTCGCGCACGTACTCCGGTTGACGCTGGAGAACCTCTTCCACCAGGTAATCGACGATGTAGCGGTCGTCACCGGCGAAGCTGTCGACGAATTCGGCCACATCAGGCCGTCCTTGCATCGACAGCGCCGCCAGCTGGAGTGCGGCAATCCAGCCTTCGGTGCGTCCTTCGAGCAGGGCGAGTTGGCCTGCCGCGAGGTCCAGCCCCATCACATCGTTGAAGTAAGCGGCCGCCTCGTCGCGCGTGAATCGCAGGTCAGCGGCTCGAATCTCCACCAGTTCACGGCGTGCTCGCAGGCGAGCGAGCGCCAATGGTGGATCGGTGCGGCTGGCGATCACCAGGTGCACGTGCGGGGGCAGATGATCAAGGAAAAAGCTCATTCCGTCATGGACGTTGGGGTTGTCAATGACGTGGTAGTCGTCAAGCACGAGCACCAGTTGACTTAGGAGGTCACCGAGCACGTTGAGCAACGCGCCGACGAGCCCATGCGACGGGCTCTGGGCCGCCTCCATAAGTGGCAACGAATCGAAGCCGCGATCGGGTGCCGCACTCTGCAATGCCGCGATGACGTACCTCCAGAAAGCTGTCGGGTCGTTGTCGCTCTGATCCAGCGACAGCCACGCGGTGAGGCGGTCCGGCTGCGGTGCTGATGCGAGCCACGCCGCGAGCAGTGTCGTTTTGCCGAAGCCCGGCGGTGCAGAAACCAGCGTCAGCCGCGCATCGACGCCACGGCTGAGACGGTTACCGAGTCGCGGTCGCGTGACTGTTGCACCCCGAGGCCGCGGAACATAGACCTTTGTCTGGATGATCGACCCAGGCACCGCGATCAGCTATGATAGCGGCGCTTGTCAATTGACCACGGGGCGGTCAGGCGCACTCACGA
>JAFAWJ010000086.1 GCA_019242065.1 Chloroflexota bacterium | reverse complement strand
GTCCGCGAAACCGGCTTCGGCTTCATGTTCGCCCCGCTATACCACCCGGCGATGCGCCACGCCATCGTCCCGCGCCGCGAGATCGGCGTGCGGACGGTGTTCAATATCCTCGGACCCCTGACCAACCCGGCCGGCGCCCGCCGACAGCTCACCGGCGTCGCCGCCTCGGACCTCGGCGACACCCTGGCGCGCGTGCTCGACCTGATGGGCGCCGAGCACGCGGTCATCGTCCACGGCCAGGACGGCATGGACGAGATCTCCGTCTCGGCTCCGACCCAGGTCCACGAAGCCCGTGGCGGCAACGTGCAGACCTACGTGATCGAGCCCGAACAGTATGGCCTGCGCCGCTGGGCAACCGATGCCGTACGCGGGGGCACGGTCGAAGCCAACGTCCGCATGTCCCAGAGCGTGCTCGGCGGCGAGCGGGGCGCCTCGCGCGACGCGGTGCTGCTGAACGCGGGCGCCGCGCTGTACATGGCCGGACTGGCTGACTCGATCGCCAGCGGCATCGAACGCGCCGCGGACGAGCTGGACAGTGGCCGAACGCAGCGCAAGATCGCCGAAGTGGCCGCTGCCTCACAGCGCATCAAGGGCGAGATCGCACGCCCGGTGGAGGCCGTGTGATCCTGGACGAGATTCTGGCGCGCAAGCGGCTGGAGGTGGCCGAGCGCCGCGCAACACGCCCCGAACCCACCATGGACTCCGCCAGCGCACCCGCGCGACCATCGAGCCCGTCCACTGCCCACTCCGCAGCGCCTCGCGGCTTTTTCCAAGCGTTACGTCAACCTGGCCTGAGCATCGTCGCCGAGTTCAAACGCCGCTCCCCCTCGGGCGGCCTCATTCGCCCCGACGCCACCCCCGCCGACATCGCCCACACCTACGCCGCCCACGGCGCCGTCGCCCTGTCGGTCCTCACCGATGCCCACTACTTCGGCGGCTCCGACGCCGACCTCGTCCAGGCGCGCGCGGCCTGCGCGTTGCCCGCCCTGCGCAAAGACTTCGTCGTCGACGCCTACCAGCTCCACGAGGCGCGCGCCCTCGGCGCCGACGCCATCCTGCTCATCGTGCGCTCACTCACCGACTCCGAGCTGCGTCAGCTCCTCGAGCTGAGCCAGGCGCTCGGCCTGGATGCCCTGGTCGAAACCCACTCCGCCGAGGAGGTCCGCCGCGCGCTCGACGCCGGCGCCACACTCGTCGGCGTCAACAACCGTGACCTGGACACCCTGGTCACCGACGTCAGCCTGGCGCCGCGACTGCGGCCGCTGGTCCCGCCCGAGTGCGTCTTCGTCGCCGAAAGTGGCGTGTCCACTCCGGACCAGATCGCCATCCTGGCCGACGCGGGCGTCGACGCGGTGCTGATCGGCGAGGCGCTCCTGCGCGCCCCGGATCCGGGCGCCCGACTGCTCGAGTTGGTGCGCGCGGGCCAGGGAATCGTCCGCGCATGACGCTGGTCAAAATCTGCGGCACGCGCTCACTGACCGACGCGCGCATCGCCCTCGCCGCTGGCGCGAACCTGCTGGGCTTTATCTTCTGGAAACCCGGCAAACGCTACATCGCTCCGGCCGACGCCGCGCGCATCATCGCCGCGGTGCGCGCCGAATCGCACTGGCCGACGTGGTCCGCCGTCGGCGTGTTTGTCGACCCCAGCGTCGAGCACGCCCGCGAGGTCGCCGACGAGTGCCAACTCGACCTGATCCAGCTCTCCGGCGACGAGCCCGCCGACCTGGTGCGGTCCATGCCGCGCCCGACACTCAAGGCGATCCACGTGCGCGCGGGCCATGAGCACGACGCGGCCGCGATCGTCGCGAGCAACGCCCTCGGCGCCGATCGTTATCTGCTGGACACCCACGCCGACGACCTGCCCGGCGGCACCGGCCGCGCCTTCGACTGGCATGCGTTCAGCGGCATCGGTCCCACCTGCCTGGTGGCCGGCGGCCTGCGGGCCGACAATGTGGTCAACGCTCTCGACGCGCTGTCGCCCTACGGCGTCGACGTCAGCACCGGCGTGGAGCTTGCCGGCGGCGGCAAGGATCCGCGCCTGATCA
>JAFAWJ010000048.1 GCA_019242065.1 Chloroflexota bacterium | reverse complement strand
ACATCTCTTCCAGCAGGCAATATGTGAAGTTGCCGGCGCAGTTAACCAGGATGTCGACAGGACCGAAATTAGTGAGCGCGCAGGTGGTAATGTGCATGCCGCCGTCCATGGTTGTCACGCTGGCGTAGCTGGCGGCGGTGGGCTATCTGAAGCGGGTGATAGACGCCTGGGGCGCCGACCGCGTCATGTGGGCCAGCGACGTGACGGTCAGCCGCCGCGACCACTACAGCTGGGCGGAGTCGATGCACTACCTGCGAGACTCCGACACGCTCACGCTTCGGGAGCAGGAATGGGTGCTGGGTGGCACGGTACGCAAGGTCTTGAATTGGACGGCGCCGGAGCGGCCAGCCTGAGATGCCGGTAGGAAACTTCGCTCGGGGACTTTCTGCATTCCCCTGACGACTTACAGCATGGCGGCGGTCTCGCCCGCCAGCCAACCGAAGACGATGGCTGGACCCACTGTCGCTCCGCCACTTGGATAGGCCATGCCGAACGGGTTGGCCGCGGCATTGCCAGCGGCGAACAGGCCCGGGATCGGTCCGGATCTATCGGCACGCTGGACTCGTCCGTACCCGTCGATCTTCAGACCGCCTTTGGTACCCAGACAACCTACCTGGACCTGAATGGCATAGTAGGGCGGTTCGGTCAACGGCCGAAGCTGGTCACGCGGACTGACGAAGCCGGCGCTGTATGCGTCCCAGGCGGAAGAGCCGCGGCCGAAGTCCATGTCAACTCCGCGGTCGGCATGGCTGTTGTAGCGCTCGATCGTCTCGCGTAGCGTGTCGGCGGGCACGCCGATCTGCTTGGCCAGGTCTTCCAGCCGCGCGGCGCGGCGCAGCCAGTCAGGCTCGCGGTTGCCAGCCGCCAGCGGACCGTCAGTGAACCTCGCACGCCGACTGGCGTCGAAAATGAACCAGCTCGGCACGCGCGGAAAGGTGAACGCGCTCGGATCGAAGTCGTGCATCGCACGGCCGAAGTCGTTGTAGTTTGTGGCTTCGTTAGCATAACGCCGGCCGCGGCTATCCACGATGATGCCGCCCGGTTGCGCGCGGTCGCCGAATAGCATGCGAAAAAACGGCTCGCCGTCGACCAGCTCGCCCGGAGCGGAGTAAGCGGGTGCCCACCAGGCCTCGCTCATGTTGCCGAGCGCCGCTCCAACGGCCATACCCATGCGCAAGCCGTCGCCGCGATTGGTAGGTGGACTGCCAGGCGCTGTCATTGGTCCACGCAAGAACGCGCGCACGAGCGCTGCGTCGCGCTCGAACCCGCCAGTGGCGACGATCACCTGACCCTCGAACACTTCGCCGTCAGCTTCTACTCCAATAATCGCACCGTCACGTGGCACCAGGCGGGTCGCGCGGCGGCCGGTACGCAGCGTGGCGCCCAGGCGCTCCGCGGTCATGCACATCGCCGCACACACCCCGACGCCTTTGGCGACGATGCCATCGCGTTCGCGGCGTGAGATCTCAGCGGCGTCGATGCCGGCCTCGATCTCACGCCGATTCGCGGCCAGACTCCGATACGGGTTGGGACGCATGCGGCCGAGCATGTCTCGACCGACAGGAACGGAGTCGATTTCGAGCGAGCGTCCACCCTGTACACGGCCGCCTGGCAGCTCGGCATGATAATCGGGAAATCCACGAATGGTGTTCCAGCGGAGGGGTGTATGCCTCTCGACGTCGGCCAGAATACGGACGCCTTCGTGGACGTAGCGTTCGGCAAGCTCACGGTCGCTGTCGCCGAGGCCGACACTGCGCAAGTACAGGAGCGCAGCCTCGAATGTATCTGGACTGCCTTCTGCCGCCGCGTAGGGATTGGCCGGAATCCAGATGCCGCCTCCACCCCAGGCCGTCGTGCCGCCAAGGTCATTCGCTCGTTCAAGTAAGGTGACGGACGCGCCCTTACTGGCGGCAGCTACGGCAGCCGCGCAGCCGGCTGCGCCAGAACCAAGGATCACGACCCGCTTTTGCATGCCCGCACCGTATGCGCCACGGGGAAATTTCGCCAGCCGTGCCGCTCGACACCGGGGTGGCTCACCATTCAGGCAGCTTGAGGACCATCAACTCTGCCGGAGTTGCCGCAATTGAGCGGTGACCGTGGCGTGCGCCAGCGTGCCGCCGGAGACTTCGATGGTGGCTGCCTGAACATAGCGCGATTCATCCGACGCCAGGAAGATGACCACGCTGGCCACGTCCTCTGGTTCGCCCAGGCGGAGGGTGTGCTGGTTCTGGAACCAGACGTCCGCGCGGTCGGGAGCGCGCTGGTCAGGCCGGGTGAAGACGAACCCGGTCACGATCGTATTGCAGCGCACGCCTGACTTGCCGTGCATGGTCGCGACGAAGCGCGTGAGGCTCAGAAGGGCGGCCTTGGAGACCGCGTAAGCAACGTTCTGATCGCCTGCGCCGAGAGCGACGGTCGAGGCCATATTGATAATCGATCCGCCGCCCTGCTGAACCATGTGCGGGATCGCGTAGCGGCAGCAGAGCATGTGGCCCAGCAGATTGGTCTCTATGGCGCCAGTCCAACCCTCGAGCGTCGAATTGGTGAAATCACGGTCGCCCGAGTAAAGCCGAAAGGCATTGTTGTGGAGCACGTCGATGCGGCCATACATCTGAATGGTGCGTTCGATCAAGCGTTGCACCTGGTCACGGTTGCCAATGTCAGTTTGCACCGCCAGCGCGCTTCCACCACCGGCAGTGACTTCGGCAGCCACTCGTGCGCCACCCTCGCCGTCGATGTCGGCGATGACGACGGAGGCACCCTCCTGGGCCATGCGCAGCACCGTGGCGCGCCCGATGCCGGCAGCTCCGCCAGTGACGATGGCGATCCTGTTGTCCAGCCGGCCCACGCATCCTCCTGCCGGGGTGCCATACTGGGCGCCCACTCCAGGTGCATGGTACGTCTCCTCGGCCTCGCTCGGGCTATGCTCAGGAGGGCGAAGGGGAGGATCAATGGCTGGCCAACAGCGACATGTCATCGTCATTGGGTCGGGCGCGGCGGGATTATCCGCGGCGCTGTCCGCCGCCAGCTCGGGTGCGGCGGTTACCGTGCTCGAGGCGGCGCATCTCCTTAGCGGCACCACGGCTTTTTCAGGCGGCGGGGTGTGGGTCCCCGCCAACCGCTGGGGGACGGCGGAGGGCATCTCCGACACCGCCGAGGAGGGCATCCGCTACCTGCGCAGTATCGGTCAGGGTGACAGCGACCCGACGCTCGCCGATACATTCTGTTTGCGGGGCGCGGGCGTGATCGAGCGCGTCGAATCCTTGACTCCGATGCGCTGGAATACGATTCGCGGCTACCCGGATTATTACTCGCACCATGATGGTGGCATCACCAGCCGCGCGGAAGCCGCGGCGGGCCTGGACCCCCACGAGCTGGAGCGCCGCCACCAGGCGGGGATCGAAGCCCGCGGTCGGGGACTGCTTGGCGGTTTGCTGGTTGGGCTCCGAGAGCGGGGTGTAACCATCTGTACCGGTGTGCGCGTCAGCCGGCTCGAGACCCGCGGCGACGCGGTCGTCGGCGTGCGGGCCGCTGGCCAAGAGTTCACCGGCAACGTGATCGTTGCGACTG
>JAFAWJ010000025.1 GCA_019242065.1 Chloroflexota bacterium | reverse complement strand
TACCCAGTCGTAGCGCCAGGTAAAGTGCAGGGCGACGCAATCGCGTCGATAGAAGGGGCTCATCCACAGGTCGTCCGCGGCGATCGTCCGCACCTCCGACATCTGGAGGAGCGGCTCGATGTCGCCGCGCATGGCGGCGATCGCCTCCAGCGCCGCGGGCGCCTGGGCCCGCGGCACGAAGTACTCGCTTTGCAGCTCCTCGCCGAAACTCGGCTGGAATTCGGGGCGAAAGTGCGGTAGCCGCTCGTGCCATGCACCGACGCGGCCCATCTGCGGCGTGCACATGGCGGGGTCGAGTGGGGGCAGCGGGTGCAGATCGTGCGTGGCGCGACGAGCTCCGTAAAAAGTCGGGGCGGCGGACTGCGCATTTTGGCTGGCCGCGAGGGTCTTGATCCAGGCTTGGTTGAAGCGAGGCTCGCGCCAGTCGGTGAACAGACTCACGCTGTAGCCGCTGGACATGAGGGCCTCGAAGTTCGCCTGGACCTGGGCCAGTGGTAGATCCTGGTACACCACCTGCGACATGTCGAAGGTTGGCGAGACGTCGAGCGTGAGCCGGGTGACCACGCCCAGGCCGCCGAGTCCAACCACTGCGCCGGGGAAGCGGTCGTCGTCTTCGGTGCGCGAAAGCGTACGGAGGGTGCCGTCGCCGGCGACAATCTGGAGGGCCGCCACGCGCGAACCAAGGATGGCGTTCGCGCTGCCCGAGCCATGCGTCGCCGTGGCGCACGCGCCGGCGACGGTAATGTGCGGCAGCGAGGCAGTGTTGTGCAACGCGAAGCCATGCGCATGGATGCGTGGGGCCAGCTGCGCGTAAGTGACGCCGCCGTCGATCGTAATCTGCCGCCGCTGGGCGTCGACCTCTAGCACGGGCTCCAGCCGGTCGAGGGAGATCAGGTCGCCGGTCGAATCGGCGATGGTGTTGAATGAATGGCGCGAGCCCAGCACGCGCACGTGCCGGCTGTCGCGCACGATGGCCTGCACCTGGG
Organism: Chloroflexota bacterium; assembly: GCA_019242065.1. The sequence continues at coordinate 5,605 of JAFAWJ010000025.1, read as the reverse complement.
CGACTGTCTCGGGGTGATGCACGCGGTCGGTGCTGAAGCGGATATTGCCGGCCCAATTACGAAGTTCCACCGTCGAACGCTCCCATCCTCAAGGTGCCCGTGACAACCAGGAGATCTTGTTCAGAGCCACTCATTGGTACGTGAGGAGTTTATTTTCTTCGCGAGAGCCGAGGTACGCTGGCGGCGATTTGAGTTCTCACACACCGAGAGGAGCACGCCAGATGGACGTTTCACTCGACGGCAAGGTCGCACTGGTGACCGGCGCCGGACCAAACATTGGCAGCGGGATCGCGCTCATGCTCGCGCGGTATGGCGCCAAAGTGGCGTGCAACGACGTACGGCGCGAGGCGGCCGAGGCGACCCAGCGTCGCATCGAGCGCAACGGTGGCACCGCCATGACTGTGCTCGGCGACGTGACCAGCGAAGCCGACGTGAAGCGCTACATCCAGGAAGTCCTGGACGCGTATGGCAGGATCGACATCCTGGTCAACAATGCCGGGCTGCTCGGCGGTCGACCATTGCTGCTCGAAACGCTGCAGGACTTCAACCGCCATGTCGAGGTCACCGCCGCCGGGCAGTTCCTCAACAGCAAGTACGCGGCGATCTCGATGATCGAACGGGGCATCAAAGGCTGTATCTGGAGCGTCATATCCTCGACTGGTCTGCAGGGCTTACCGGGGGTGATCGCGTATTCCTTTCACAAGAGCGGGCTGTTCAACTTCGTGCGCGCCGCGGCGATCGAGCTGGCGCCGTACGGTATTCGGGTCAACAGCATCACGCCGGCGGCGCCGGCGCCGGATAATCCTGAGCTCATCGCGACGCGACGTGCGACGCAAGCCACGCGCCGGCCCGGGTTCGGATTGGGTCGCGTGGACCCGAACGGGCTACCGGAGTGGTGGCGCAACTGGGGCAGCACCAACATGCGCGACAACGTGCCGATGGGCGAATCGCCGACGCCGACCGACATCGGTCACCTGGTGGCGTGGATTTCGTCGGACTACGCGCGGCTGATTACCGGCCAGGACTTCACTGTCGACGGTGGCGCGCGGGCCAAATCGTGGGGCTACTCGCCGGAGGGATCGGACTTCGCTGGTCCGCTGCCGCTGATCCCGATGGACGTGACCGAGGGCGCTCCATGACTCTGCGGTTCCGTTGAAGACGTCGCGTCTCAGGGAGTCGCGTCGACGAACTCCGCCCAGACGCCGTCCGGGTGCCAGATGGCTTCCAGGTCCGCGCGCGCCCGCGGCTCCGCCATGCCGAGCACATCGCGGCGATAGCGGTACACGAACGCTGAGACGCGATAGTTGGCGATGCAATGCACGTGCACCGGCGCCGCGTTCAGACGCTGCATGACGGCGCAAAACTGCTCGAAGTCCTGGTCGGTCGGCTTTTGAAAGTCCACCGGAATATGGGTGTACGTCATGCCCAGACCCGCGACGCTCGCTCCCTCGTCGGGCAAGGCCTTCTCGTGCGTGTGGAGGCCGAGGTTGACGACGTGGCGGACGCCGAGGGCCCGGATATCGGCCAGCTGGGCCTCGGTCGGCTGGCCGGAGGTCGTGAGCCGATCGTCGAGGCGACGCCAGTTGTAAATGGTTTCGGGGTCGGGCATGGCAACCAGTATGGAGTAAACTCACGGAGGAGTTGAAAAAGCCATCGCCTCGGGCGCTGCACCTCCCGCGTCTGCTGCCCACACTCCAGTCATCCGAACTGGATCTTCGCGAGGTACGCGACGAACACCTGCACGGCATCGAGGTTGTCGGGCGTGACGCCCTCGACGTCGCCTGGTCGGGGGTAGAAGTCTCACAATCCAGGTTCCTGGCCTCCAACCTGCGCGGCGCCCAGCTGCACTCCTGCTCGTTCACCGACGTGGTCTTCGAGCAGTGCGATCTCTCAGGGCTCCGCTTCGACGACGGATCTCTGCTGCGCGTGGCGTTTCGCCAGTGCCGGATGGAGGGCGCGACTTTTCAAGCGTCATCACTGTTCGATACCTATCTGGCAGATAGCAAGCTCGCCCTGGCGAATTTTCGGTTTCTCAAGAAGCTGGAGGCCTGGGTGCATCGCTGCGCGCTCAACGAAGCGGACTTCACCGGCAGCGACCTTCGCAAGCTGACCCTTCTGGCTTGTGATTGCACCGGTGTAGACGTCACCAACGCGCAGCTCGAGGGCACGGACTTGCGAGGCAACGAGCTCCTGCAGATTCGCGGAGTCGGCGCGCTGCGCGGCGCCATCGTGGATCACGGCCAACTCATCTCGCTCCTGCCGCAGCTGGCCGCCGAAGCGGGCATGGTCGTCTCCGCGGACGAACGCCCGGCGTTTACGGTCGTCTCGCGCTAGCCGCCTGGCGCACTAACGTCGCGGCCTGTCTGGCGAACACATACTGGGAACCGCGATCGGTGAGGCGTACCCTTAGATAGGGAGGCTCCACAGAGCATGCAGAATCACACCAACCATCGTCCCGTCTACGAGTGGTCGCTGGTCATCTTGCTGGCCATGATGTGGGGCTTTGTCGGGTTGAACCGCGCCGGAATTGGCTACCTGCTGCCTGCTATCGTGCCCGAATTCCATCTCGAGTTCTGGATGGCCGGCCTGCTCGTGTCGGGTACGTCGATCGCCTGGGCGATTTCGGCGTGGCTCAGCGGCTCCATCTCGGACCGCATTGGCCGTAAGCCCGTGCTCGTCGTCGGCATGTACGCGGCGTCCGCGGTCGCCGCCCTGTTCGGCCTGTCGTGGAACTTCCTCAGCATGTTCATCTTTCGCGACCTGCTCGGCATCGGCGATGGCGTCGGCTTCACCACGGGTCAGGCCACCATCGCGGAGCGCACCAATCCCAAGCGGCGAGCGCTGTTCCAGGGCATCTTCACCGGGGGCTATTCCGTGCTGGGCGTCGGCCTGGGCGCCTGGATCGTCACCCACCTGACCACCGAGTTCGGCTGGCGCTGGGTCTTTCCGGTGATCGGCCTCTTGGGCGCGATCATCACCACCGCACTCGTGTTCATGCTGCCGAACGATCTGTCCAGCAGTCCCAAAGAGGACCGCCTGGTGGTGGGTGCCTTCTGGAAAGACATGAAAGAGCTGGCGCACACGCCGGGCTGGCCCGCGGTGACCATCTGCGGCGGACTTGGTCTGGCCTGGCTGGGGCTGAACATCGCCTTCTCGTCGTTGTTCCTGGTCCAGGTGCGCGGCTTCTCCCTGGACGACGTCGGCACGATCGTGGCGATCTCGACGATCGTCGGCTTCGTCGGTCCGCTGGTGCTGCCGTCGCTGTCAGATGTCGTGGGCCGGCGGCCGATCGCCGCGCTAGCCGCGGTGGGCGCGGGTGTCGGCTACATCCTGTTTCCGCTGGTGCCGCTGCCGGGCCCGGCGCTGGTCGCGCTGTTGACGTTTGCTGGCTTCTGCGCGGGCGGACTCGCGCCCCTGACGCTCGCCACGTTCTACAGCGAGCTGGTGCCCCACCGGAAGGGCGCCGCCATCGGCATCGGCAACTTCTTCACCGCCATCCTGGGTGCGAGCCTGGCGCCGATTTACGGCGGCTTTCTGGCCGACCACTTCGGGCTGGTCGCGCCGCTCCTGCTGGCGGGTATTTTCCAGCTGGCGATTGCGCCGATCATTTTGACGGTGCCCGAGACCGCGCCGCTGGTGCTGGCGCGCGCGCAGGCGGCGCACGCGACACACGCCGTGTCCGCCTGAGTCCCGAGCGCCGACGCCTCTGCGGCGACCCAGTTGCAGACCACTCAACTCGAAGACCATGACGTCGAGTTGACACTCTCAGGGGTCGGTGACTACTGTATCAAGCGTTCGATCGGAAAACCGAGCTGTGATCGTACCGAGATGACTTTGCACCGTCGCCGCCTGCTGCGGCTCGCGGGCGGGGCTGTGGCCATCGGGCTGCTCGCGGCGTGTACCTCGGCCGCCCCCGGCACCTCGCCCGTCACGCCTGGCGCGCCGGCCACCTCGGCGGCTGCCCCGCCACCTGCCTCAACCGCCGCGGCGCAACCCGTCCAGGGTGGCACCCTCCAGATCGGCACGATCTCCGACATCACCCAGCTCGAAGCGCATCGCCTCATGGGCCAGAACTGGAACATGCTCTACCCCATCTTCGACCGGCTGACGGAGTACGACGACACGCTCGTCCCCCAGCCGCGCCTGGCGCAGAGCTGGGAATTCTCCTCCGACAACAAGACCCTCCAGCTCCACCTGCGCCAGGGCGTCCAGTTCCACACCGGGCGCGAGCTGACCGCGGACGACGTCAAATACAACATCACGCGTGCGCGTGACCCGAAGACCGGTGCCGCGCAGATGGTCACCATGGGCAACTGGTGGACTGACATTCAGACGCCGGACAAATACACGGTCGTGCTCGTCTCGGACCAGGCGCGTCCGGCCGCGTTCGACTTTTTGGAGTACCTGAACATCATCGACAGCGTGACCGCCGAGGGACCGAACGCGGCGACGACGCTGGTGGGCACCGGACCATTCACGCTGACGGAGTGGGTCACCGGCGACCACCTGAGCCTCGCCCGCAACCCGCACTACTGGCAGTCAGCCGGCCCGTACCTGGACCAGGTGATCTTCCACATCGGCCGCGATCAGCAAGCGCTGATCACCCAGCTCGAGGCAGGCGCGATCGACGCGATGGACGCACCGCCGGTGACCGACGCGGTGCGGCTGAAGGCAGACCCCGCCTACACGCTGACGGTGAACCCCAACACCGGCGGCTACAACGCGGTGCTGGCCAACACGTCGGTGCCCCCGCTGGACAACGTACAGGTCCGCCAGGCGCTCAACTACGCCATCAATCGGCAGCGATTTGTCGACAGTGTGCTGCTGGGCATCGGTACGGCGGGCGACCTCGTGTGGCCAGCAGGCTCGCCGGCGTATGAAGCCGACAAAATTAATCGCTACGCGTTCGACCTCGATCGGGCCAAACAAATGCTGGCCGCCGCCGGGATCGCGTCGCCGACGCTGGATCTGACGTACATCGCCGCCAACGCCGCGTACGCGCAACTGGCGCAGATTCTCCAGGCCGACCTGGCCAGTATCGGGGTGACCGCGAACCTGCAACCCGTCGAACCGGCCGTCTGGAGTCAGATCACACCGAAAGCGCAGTACCAGGGATTGAACCTGGCGCCAGGCGGGTTCGCGCAGGTCCAGCCAACCAGCTTTTTCCTGTTCAGCGTGTACTGGCAACTGCAGAACAACGCCGAAGCCTTCCAGAGCGACCAGTTTGGCCAACTGCTGACGGCCGCCGGCACCGAGCCCGATCCGACGCGGCGCAAGCAACTGTATTCGCAGTTGAACGACTTCGTGCTCGACCAGTCATTTGTCATGCTCGTCAATGCCAATCCGGAAACGTTCCTTACGCGCGGCAACGTGCACGGACAGCGGTACAACATGCACCAGGGGCTGGTCATGGACCAGCTCTGGAAAAGCTGAAGCGCGACATGCCAACGTCCACGACGGTCGAGGCAGGCGTGCGCGTGCCGATGCGCGATGGGGCTTGCATCGTGGTCGACATCCACCGGCCGGCGGTTGGCGGTCCATACCCGGCGATCTTGATGCGCTCGTACGGTCGGCGGTTCGGCGATCGCAATCCGGGGCTGATTCG
>JAFAWJ010001153.1 GCA_019242065.1 Chloroflexota bacterium | reverse complement strand
CCCAAAGGCGGCGCCAAAAAGAAATAGTCAGGGCACGATCGCGGCGCGCGTGACCTTGCCCTGATCGGCGGCCTCGAAGGCCGCGTTGATCTCCTCCAGCGGAAACGTGTGGCTCACGACCTTGTGCCACGGATAGGTGTCGCGCGTCCGTCGCATCAGATCAAGCGCCTGCTGCAGGTGCTCCGCCTCGTAATAGACCATGCCCAGGATGGAGCGGTTGCCGAAGATCAGGGTCGATGGGTCGAGCTCGTAGGTCAGGCCCGGGTTGATGTTGCCGATCTCCAGGTAGCGCCCCGTGCGCCCCAGCATGCGCAGGCCTTCGTTGACGACCCGTGGGTGACCGACAAGCTCCGCGACCACGTCCGCGCCCCAGTTGTCCGTCAGCTCCAGCACACGTCGGACCCGCATCTCGGTGTCCGGGAACTCCTCGATATCGATGGTGGCGTCGGCCCCGAAGCCGCGCGCCAGCTCCAGGCGCTCGGGGATGCTGTCGATGACGATCACCTGGCCGGCGCCCAGCTCGCGGGCGGCCGCGGTTGCGTACACGCCCAGGCCGCCGGCGCCCTGGATCACCACGTTGTCGCCTATCTTGACGCCTGCCAGTTGCATGCCGCCGACGACCTGCGACAGGGCGCAGTTGACGCCGGCCACCATGGTGTCGCTGAGCTCGTCCGGGACTTTGAAGATCGCCGCGCCGGGGCGGACGTAGTAGTAGTCGCCAAAGGCGCCGTAGAAGTGCGGGGCCACGTCGCAGGAGTTGGTTAGATACGTGCGCGCGTTAGGGCAGGCGCGCGTGACTCGCTTGAGGCAGGCGCGGCAGGTGCCACACGGGTAGAAGTAGCGCCAGACGACCCTGTCGCCCTCGCGCAGCGGCTGGCCCGCCGTGTCGCGGGTGACGCCTTCGCCCAGCTGGTGGATGGTGCCGGTCATTTCGTGCCCGAGGATTTGCGGGTACGGACGGCCGAATCTTTCGACGTCGAACTCGCCGCGCCACTGGTGCAAGTCCGAGCCGCAGACGTTGGCCACCGCCATCTTGACGACAAGTGCCCCCGGCTCCGCCTCGGGCACCTCATACTCGTTGATCCGCATGGGCTTGCCAGGCCCGTAAAACGCGGCTACCCGTCCGGTCAGCACGGCAAAGGATAGTAGCTGCCCGGCAGCGGCCCGGCGTTACAGTCTCACCATGGGCGCGCGACTCGCGGCAATCTGGCATCTCCGCTGCCCGCGCTGCCTCCGCGGGCCCGTCTTCCCCCGCGGCTGGCGCCAGCTGCACATGAACTACGCCTGCCCCGCCTGCGGCGTCATCTTCGGCCGGGAAGAGGGCTACTTCACTGGCGCGATGCTCGTCAGCTACACGCTGGCCGTCCCACTCCTGGGGTTGCTCACCCTGCTCACCTTCCTGCTGACCGGCTGGCGCTTCGACCTGGTCCTACTCGTGGCTACCGCCTACTTCCTGCCCTTCGTCCCCGCCATCTTCCGCTACTCGCGCGTCATCTGGATGCACTTCGACCGCGTCGTTGACCCGACATTCGAATCCGAGCACTACCTCCAGCGCGACCCCAACGCGCCAGGGCACTGACTGCCGAACGCCGTCCGTAACGAACACTATCCTGAGCCGGTGACCTCGCAGACTATCGGCCCGATCCCGCTGCCAGCGCCAGGTGCCCGGCACAGCGGCTACTTCACCTTCGACGACGAGCTCCTCGGCACGTACCAATGGCCGTACTTCGCCGCCGTCGGCCGCGAGCCAGGTCTGACGTTTCTGCTCACCGCGGGCATCCACGCCGCCGAGTACACCGGCACCCTGGCCGCGGTACGCCTCGGCCAGTTGCTGCAACCCGAGCACGTCAAGGGCACGATCGTCATCATCCCGCTGCTGAATCGCCCCGGCTTTTACGAGCGGTCGATCTACGTCAACCCTGAGGACAACCAGAACCTGAATCGCGCCTTCCCGGGCAACGCGACCGGCACGTGGAGCGAGCGCTTCGCCCATCATCTGCTGAACGACGTCGTAGTCAAAGTCGATCGGACGATGGACCTGCACGCGGGCGACATGATCGAGGGCCTCGAGCCGTTCCTTGGCTACTACAAGACCGGCAACGCCGACATCGATGCACGCTCGCTGGAGATGATTCACGCCCATGGCGGCATGCGCTGGGTGACGCATTTGCTGCCGGGTGGCGAGCGGGCGGGCATGCTGTACGGCGCCGCGGCTCAGAATGGAGTGCCCGCCATCCTGGCCGAGTCCGGCGGCTGCGGACTGCCGATTGAGGAGGACATCCAGCGCCACGTGGATGGCGTGCTGAATATCTGGCGGACGCTGGGACTGCTAACGGACGCGCCCGCTGTGGCTTGCGTCGAGCCGCGGACGATCGCCGCCAATAACTGGCTGCGGTCGGAGCACGAGGGCATCTTCCTGTGCCGCGTCTCCCCCGGTCAGCTGGTGGAGCGTGGTCAGACGCTGGGCGGGATGGTCGACTTGCTCGGCAATCACCTGGCGACGATCACGTCGCCCGACGCGGGGGTGGTGCTGTTTACGGTGACGAGTCCAGCGATCAAAAAAGACGGCCTGCTGCTGGCCGTCGGAGTACCGGAGTAGTCCGCGAAGTCAGACCAGCCTGAGGAAAAAAATTTTACAGCGCGGATACCGTCAGCCTGAACATGAGGAAAGCGCCGCCGAGGTCACCGATGCCACCACCTCCAGCAGCTCGTCGACGTCGAACGGCTTCGGCAGCAGCCCCAAGTGCTGATCCGGCCCCTTCAGCTCCGCCAGCCGCCCCAGCGCCTCGGCCACGTACGCCGTACACACGATGACCGGCGTCCGCTGGAACCGCGCATCGCGCCGTAACTCGGCCAGCACATCCCAGCCACTGACTTCGGGCATGACCACGTCAAGCATGATCACATCCGGCGGATCAGCCGACGCCAGTCCCACCGCACGCCGCGACTCCAGACACGTCTGCACCTGGTAACCCTCGGCCTCCAGGCAATCTCGTACGAGGTCGAGGAGCACAGGCGTGTCGTCGACGACAAGGATCCGTGGCGCGGCTGTAACGGTCACACGATTTCGGCGGCAATAGTATCTGGGCTGATGTTGACCTGGCGTTATTGTCTCGGCCTGCTGCCCATGCTAGCGGTGGTCCTGTCCGGCGTCGCGACGCCAGCGAGTGCGCAAACGGCGACCCCGGACAGTGCTGCAATTCCCTTGCCAGCCGACCCGTCCTGGGTGGTCAACTTCGAACCCGCCCAGGAACAGACCGCCCCCGACGACGGCAGCGACCAGATCGCCACGCTGCGCCCGTTTACCTATCTGGCGGTGCTCGGCTACGACGGCGATTGGGCGCAGGTGCTGAACCCGCACACGCGAGAAGTCGGCTACGTGCCGAGTGACACGCTGGGGCCCACCGATCCGCCGCCGGCGTACGTGACGGCCGATCCGCCGCAGACGGTCGACGAGATCAACGCGGCCGGCCGCACCCTGCGCGGCGCTTCGGTCTCGTATTACCCCACGCCCGATCCCGACGCGCAGACCGGCACCGACGCGCTCAACTCGCCGGTGACCATCGTCGATAGCGTGCAGGGCGACGACGGCGCGACCTGGTATCGCACCAGCGACGGCGACTATTTGCCCGAAACGTCGGTGCGCCTTGCGCGCACGCCGCCACGAACGTTCGCCGGACGCTGGATCGACGTCGACCTGAACGAGCCGGCCATGCTGGTGGCCTACGACGGCGCCACGCCGGTGCTGACCACGCTGACGATTCACGGCGCCGGCCCACGCCCGACTCCCGTCGGCGTATTCCCCATCATCCGCCGCGTCGCCAACGAGACAATGAACAGCGACACGATCGGCATTCCGCGCTTCGGGCCAGGCGGCTATTACCTGACCAACGTGCTGTTCACCCAGTACTTCACCTCGGACGGCGCGAGCCTGCACTACAACTACTGGAGCAGCAACTGGGGCTACGCCGCCTCGCACGGCTGCCTGGGGTTGACGTACGCCGACAGCTCGTTCCTGTGGGGCTGGGCGGGCCTGGGCACGCCCGTGTCGATCCACTATTGAACGTCGTGAGTCGCGGATGGCGAGTTCGTCTGAGACGTGTCCGTGTCCTCGCCACCCGGGTATTCTCGTTACCACCGATTACCCTGATCTCGACTCGCGACTTCGCGACTCGCGACTTCGAGTCGGGCCTGGAGCATTCACCCCACCTATGGAACTAACCCTGATCTTCGCACTCTTCGTGGCGCTGGTCTTGACCCTGCTCGTCCCCGCCATTCGAGGTATCTCGCTCCGTCGCTGACCTGTCCGCCGCGAGTTGCTCGCACGCAGCGCCGTGACTTGGTTAGCATCCGGCCTCGCCGTGCTGACCCAGCGCTCGTCCCGCCCCGCCCTGCTGGCCATCCTCGCGGCAGGCGTCGTTGCATTCGGCCTGGTGGCCTTCACCGCATCAGGCCGCGCCAGAGCCCAGAGTGCTATTGGCACCTGTGGCGATCCCTCCGCTCCGTACGCCGAGGTCCAGATCGATACGCACCCGCGCATCAATTTGCAACTAGCGCGTACCGAGCAGGAACGCGAAACGGGGCTGATGTACGTCGACGAAAATCATCTGCCGGCCGACAACGGCATGCTGTTCGTCTATACCGCGCCGTCAACCGAGAGCTACTGTATGTACCACACGCTTATCCCGCTCTCGAT
>JAFAWJ010001073.1 GCA_019242065.1 Chloroflexota bacterium | reverse complement strand
CACGAGGTCTTCGGCGATGGGGACTTTGCGGACGAGTTGATGGAAGGCAAGAACGTCCTCGCCGGTGAAGATGGTGGCAATCTTTTCGTCGGCGCCGGAGGTCGTCCGCTGGATGACGGCGACCTCCTCATCCTCGGGAAGATAATCGATGACCACGTTGAACATGAAGCGGTCGAGTTGAGCCTCGGGCAGGGGATAGGTGCCTTCCATCTCGAGCGGGTTCTGAGTCGCGAGGACGAAGAAGGGACGCGGCAGGGGACGGGTGGCCTCGCCGACGCTGACGGTCTGCTCCTGCATGGCTTCGAGCAAAGCGGACTGGGTTTTGGGCGTGGCGCGGTTGATCTCGTCGGCCAGGACCAGGTTGGCGAAGACGGGACCGGCCTGAAAACGCAGGGCCCGCCGACCGTCGAGGTCCTCGCTGACGATGGTGGTGCCGATGATGTCGGCAGGCATGAGGTCAGGTGTGAACTGGATGCGGCTGAAGCGCAGGGAGAGCGTCTCACCCAGGGTGCGCACCAGCAGCGTCTTGCCGAGTCCGGGTACGCCCTCCAGGAGCACGTGCCCGCCGGCGAACAGCGCGATGAGCACCTGGCGCACGGCCTCGTGCTGACCGACGATGACCTTGCGCAGCTCGCGTTCGAGGTCGCGTGCGCGCTGGACGAACTCCGCGATCGTCTGCGCATCGGCCGAAACCCGCGGGGAGTCGGCGAGGTCAGCCATGCCCGAGTGGTCGCGGCGAGCTCACTGGTTGTCGTTCTCCAGGTCCTGGAAGTACTGCTTGACCAGGTCGCGGACGGCGGGCGAAATGTCGGGTCGATCCACGTAGTCGCGACTGTTTTGCGCGTACTGAGTCAAGACATCACGATACGGCCGCGGCGCGCCGCTGACAGAAAAAGGCTGATTGACCAGGTCCTGATCGGTGGGTCCGTCGCCGGGGCGACCCGGCACGAAGACGTTTTCGGCAGCCTGCGCCGGTGGCGCGGCCTGGCCCGCCTGGTCAGGCGCCGCCGTGCCAACACCCGCACCCTGGGCGTTCTGACCCGCGGCCGGCTCGGACACGGTCTGCCCCGCGCCGCTGTCGAGCGGTACCGGTGTGCCGCCAGGCGCGAGAGGGTCATCGCTGGGGGCGCCGGCGACGGCCGCGGCCTGGCTGGTCATCGGATCAGCGTCACTGCTCATCGGCGTTCCCGCGTTCAGGCGTGTCTGCAGATCGTGGATCCGCTGGGCGGTCGCGTCGACGGCCGCCTGTGACTGAGAGGCCTGGATCGAATTGCGCAGCGCGGCGTCTGCCTGCGACAGGGCCGCGTCGGCTGAGGTTCCCGAGCTGATGGCCTGCGCGGCGTTGGACAGCGCGTTGGACGTGGGACTGTCCGCGCGACCGACGTTCGCGGCTCGCTGCAGGGCGCGGCTCAACGATTGGCGCTCGACGTCCGACAGTGAATCGGACTGTGCTGCGATCTTGTTGAGCGCGTCGCTGGTCGCCTGGGCATTTTCTTGCTGCAGCGCGCTGGCCAGCGCCTGCGTTTGGGGCTCGGCGGCAAGCGTCTCGCTCATAGCGGCCAGCGCCTCATCGCGCAGGTCGGCGTTGGGATCGCCGAGCTGCTGCGTCACCTGGTCCTGGGTACGCGCGAGGATCGCGGACGCGTCCTGCTGGGAGTGCGCGTCGTGCAGGTCAGCTTGTGATTGCTGAAGCAGCTCGTCGAGCTGGCGCGCCTGGTCAGGTGTGAGGCTGCTCGACGCGTCCGCTGTCTGGCGGAGCGTCTCGAGCTGCTGGCTGGCCTGTGCGACCGAGTTCTGTTCGGCGGCCTGCTGGTCGAGCACTTTCTGCTGCGGGCTCGGAGTGAGGAACAGCACGAGCGTCACGAGTGCCGCGCCGCCGACGGCGAACAACTCGCGGCGGGCGGGTTGCCAGTGAAGGTCGGTCGCCGGCGTGCGCTGCTGAAGACCGTGGAGCGCGTCAGCGCGCTGGAGGCGGACGATTGGCTGTTCGGAGTCGCGGAAGCTCCACGCCGTCGCGAGCCGGTCGCCGAAGCCGAGCCGCTGGTCGAGCTCGGCCGCGTGACGGATGTGCTGACGGGGCCACAGCGCCACGCCGACCGCGAGCAGGACGACGACGCCAGCCAGCACGACAGCCCACGGATGCAGGTCAGCTTCGGGTGTGGGTCTCACCCAGCCGACCATCACGACCAGGCACGTCACGCCCAGTGCGACGCCCGCACCGCGGATCAGCCAGGTACGCAGCCTCTCGAACCTGAGTTGCGCCTCCCAATCGCCGAGCGCCTCGCGCAGCGTCGTTTCACCTGCAGGTGGGACGCCACCGCGGGGACGCAGCGCGCGAGCAATCGCGTTCATGCAAACCGTTGTTGTGCCACCGTCACGCGACTGGCTGCCACCAACCGATGTGTGACCCACAGCAACGCGACGACGACCACTGCCAGCGTCAGCGCACTCAGCGCCAGCGACCAGTGGATCCCGATCAGGCCGCCAGCCAGTCCGATGGTCAACCCGCTGCCAGCTCGCAACCCGTTGCTCGCCATGGTGTACACGCCGACGATGCGCCCACGTTTTTCAGCGGGCGCCATCAGTTGTACGAGTGTCTGGGCGGTTGCCTGCGAGGCCAGGTTGGCCATACCCGCGCCGACCAGCAGCGCGAGCGCGACCACGTAGTGTTGCGAAAAGGCGAAGCCCAACAAACAGCCGCTCCAGACCAGCGTGCTGATCATCGCCACGCGCACCGTCGGCTTCAGCCAGTGGGTGCTCTCGAGGAGGATGCCGCCGATCACCGCGCCAGCCGAGTTGGCCGCCAGGAGCAGGCCGTAGCCAATCCCACCCTGGTTCATGCCGAGGTCGATCGCGAACTCGGGCATCTGCGGCTGGATGCCGCTGCCGATCAGAAAGGAGCTCAAGCCGCCCAGCAGCACCATGCTGATCAGCACGGGCTGACTCGTCGCCTCGCGCAGGACCTGGATCGCCTCCATGGGCGCCACCCGCGCCTGGCGTGGGCCGACGGCGTCCCGCACATGGCCGGTGTACGGCGTGCGAGCGAGCCAGATCGTCATCGGCAGATACATCAGGATGTTGGCGAAAATGCCGACTGATGGTCCGAGCACCAGCAGCATCACCGAGCCGACGGCCGGGCCGGCCAGGAATCCCGTGCTGCGCCCGGTCGAGTTGAGGCGCACCGCGCTTGGCAGCTGCTCGCGGCCGGCCAGGTCGTGCAGCATCAGTTGTTCGGCGGGCGCCCAGATGGCCCCTGCCAGACCATGCACGCTGAGCAGGACCAGGCACTGCCAGACCTGCAGACTGTTGGTCAGAAACAACACGCCCCAGGTGGCCGAGACGGACATGTACAGCAGTTGGGCAAGCTGAATGATCTTGCGGCAGTCGGACCTGTCCGCCCACGCGCCGAAATAGACCGAGAACAGCGCCGGGACCCAGTGGCTGATGACGGCGAAACCCGCCAGGGCGGGCGAGTGGAACTGCTGGTACATGACCCAGTAGCTGATGACGTGCTCGATGCTGTCGCCGCCCATCGACATCGAGGCACCAACGATGTAGTTGCGGCAATCCGTGTTACGCAACGCCGCGAAGCGGGTTCGATCCGCTGGCGCCGCCGACGGAGCCGACGTGTCGGGGATATGCGTGGCGATGCCGCAGATGGCGCACATTTGGCGTGGATGGTAACCCCTGGGCGTCACGCGCCCCGACACGCGTGGGACTTTCGACCGACACGTGGCCTGACCGGATGGCCAGGCGACAAACTCGCCATAAGCCTGATTTCGTGTGACGCGGGCGGGTGCACTCTATGGGCATGAACTTCGAACCGCGAACGCAAGACGACACCACGGTGGCCCGCGATCAGGCGTACCGTCGTCTGGCGGCGGTGATCCTGCGGCTGGACGTGGCGACACTCGCGCGTGAGCTGCAGGCCGCTCGCCTCCAGGCGGAATACTCGCTGGGCGACTTTGCACACGCTGCCTGAGGCGACACATACCCATCCGTAGGTCTTAATGGTCCGGTGCTGGGCCGTGACGGTCGGGGGGCCTTCTCGAGGGAAGGCTCGGACCGTCAGGCCGCCCGGCCAAGCCCTTCCCCTTTTTCTCGCTTCGGCGCGCCAGCCGTGACGCCCGAGCACCCTGATTCGGCGAGCCCCCTCCCCCCTGGCCGCGGCGCTCCTCCTGGTTTTACTCAGGAGTTTGAGCGCCGCGGTCTTGTGTGTGCTGTTTGATGCGCGCGGCAGCGAGCGCGGCGTACTCGGGCACCAGCTCAAACCCGAGGAAGTGCCGCTGCTCCTGGATGGCCGCCAGCGCCGTCGTGCCGCTGCCAATGAACGGGTCCAGGACGAGATCGCCGGGCGCCGAGAAGAGGCGGATCACCCGTCGCGGTAGCTCGACGGGAAACTGCGCTTCGTGCTCGTTATTGGATCTCACGGAGGCGATGTTCCACACGCCCCGTGAGCCCCAGTCTGCCCACTCGCGTCGGCTCAGTCGCGCCCGATCAATGGTCGTGATGCCGGGTTTCCAGAACACGTAGACATACTCGAACTCGTCGACCGATCGATACGAGAGGCTGTGCCAGCGGCTGTTTTCCCAGCACGGGTCCTTGACCCAGACGCGGCGATCATAGAGGTACAGGCCGGCCTCGTCCGCCCAGTCCTGGACGAGCCCCCCGACCAGCTTGACCTTGCGTTGCACCGCGTATTTCCCGCCCCGGACATTGTTGTGCTCGGTCCGGCGCTGGATGGTCTGCTCGCTGCAACCCAGCAAGGCCGCCAGTTGGTAGCGGTTGTAGTCCGGGTGGTCGACTTTCGCGGCGAGGATCTGCGCGCGCGTGACGCCCTGACGCTTGGTAGCCACGTTGTCTGCCTGGATGCGGGGCATGGCGGAGTCAGGCAGGGCGAGGATATCGGCGATGTTGATGGCCAGAAAGCCGCCAGGCACCAGCACGGACAGGTGCAGGGCAATGACCTCGGACAGGAGCGCCGCCCACTCCTGGAATGACCAGGTTTGCTCGTAGGACTTGCCGACGAAGTAAGGCGGGGACCAGAAGCTCAACGCGACTGACTCGGGTGTCACGCGCCGCAGGAGCTCGCGAGCATCGCCGCAATGGACGGTGTCGGGCTGAAGTGCCAGTGGCAAGATGTGCAGCCCCATGCTAGCCACCGGTGGGCTGCGAAGCGACTACCCTGGCAGTGCGTGACTACCACTGAATCCAATCCCTACGCTGGGATCAAGGCGTACGAGCAGCGCGAGATCGGCCGACTGAATGGCTACCTCGAGGCGCTGGACGCCGCGGGCTGGGTCGAGCAGTCGTACTGCACGGACTGGCAGATTTTTCAAGTCGTGTCGCACATCGGCTCCGGCTCGCAAATTGGCGGGTTGCGGGTGAAGGCATGGGTTGGCGGCGGGCCGGCCGTGACGCGCGAGACCATGCAGCAGATCTGGGGGCATTTCGACAGCCTCGAGCCGGCGCAAATGTTCGCCTCGTTTTCGCCAGCCGTGCGCGACTACCTCGCGGTCGAAGCCTCGACGCCGGATCAAGCCGGACTTCAGGAGGTCGAAGGTTTTGCTGGCAAGCGCCCGCTGTATGCCTATCAGCTCTCGCGCGTGTGGGAGCTGGCGTGCCACAGCTGGGACGTCTACGTCAGCCGTGACCGCAACGCCCAACTGGATCCCGCGGCCGTCGGCCTGCTGGCGAGCATGCTGCACTTCATGAACCTGCCGCTGGATAAGGAGCGGGCCGCGGCGCTCGCGACGAAGCCGATTGCCTTTCATTTGACCGACTCGGGTCAGACGTACACACTGGATCCAACCGCGGAACGTCCCCGGCTGGCGCAGGCTGGCGGCACGAGTGACGCGCCGCTGGCGATCAGCGGCCCGGCTGAAGAGATCATTCGGTTCATTTCGGGTCGGCACTTCGTGCCCGGCACACAGTCGCATCTGGAGGTGACCCGAGGGACACCACAGGAGCTGGGAGCCCTGCGGCGCGCTTTTCGCTGATCCGTCGGGCGATCAGGCCAGCTCCATCCGCGACGTCGCCGCGCCCGGGTCGCGCACGCTCGGAACGGGGGAGCGGACCAGGATCACCAGGGCGATCAGGGTCACGATGGCGGTCTCGATCAGGGCGGCGCGCAGCCCCACGCTTGCCCCGATCCAGCCAGCCAGCAGCGCGCCGATTGGCGCCATACCGGCGCTGATAAACAACGAGGCCGCCGAGACGCGTCCGAGTAGTCGCTCGGGCGTCGCCGTCTGGCGCAGGCTGTTGGCGTTGACATCCCAGAGTGGGGCGATGAACCCGAACAGCGCCTGCGACGACGCGATCCACAGCGCCGCGAGCTCCGGCGTGCCGGTGGCCGCGATCAGCATCAAGCGACTGATCGCTTCGCCAGTCAAGGCCAGCACCAGGGTCCGCCCCAGACCGAGCCGTCGTGCGACACGTCCGGCGACGAGTGCCCCCACCAGGCTGGCCGGACCGATCGCGCCGAGGGTAATTCCCAGCAGCGCCGGTGGCACGCCGAGTGTCTCGGTGGCGTACACGACGATGACCGCCTGGACGCCATACCAGGCCAGGTTGGCCAGTCCGATGCTGAGCGTGAGACGGAACAGGACCGGCTCCGCACGTAGCCAGCGGAGGCCCTCGGTGACGTCGCGCCAGATGCCGTGACGCATCTCGCGCGACGGCCCGGACTCGTCGAGTCGGACCCACCAGACGCACATGGCTGAGACGACAAAGCTGGCCGCGTCGGCCAGCAGCGCGAGTGGGGCGGAAAAGGCCTGGACCAGGATGCCCGCTAGGCTTGGCCCGGCGATGGTGGCCAGCGAGAAGCTGACCATCGTTTTGGTGTTGGCCTCCAGCAAGTTGGCGCGGCCGACCAGCGACGGCAGCATGGCCGAGACGCTCAGGCGGGTCCAGACGGCGCACGTGCCGGCCAGGAAGGCGGCGAGGTACAGCTGTCGCATCTGCAGCACGCCCAGCAGGGCGGCGAGCGGCACCGACGCGATCACCAGTGCGCTGGCCAGGTCGGCGGCGACGCGGATGGGTCGGCGTGGCAAGCGATCCACCCAGGCGCCGGCGGGCAGGCCAAAGAGCAGCGTCGGCGCGACGCCGGCCGCGGTCAGCAGGCCGGTCTCGGCCGGGCCCGCCTGGAACATGAGCACGGCGGTCAGAGGCAGGGCCAGGATCGTGATCTGGCTGCCAAGGCTCGAGATCGAGCTGCCGGCCCATAGCTTGAGGAACTCGGGCTGGTGCCAGAGTGGGCCGCTGAAGACCGCCATTCAAACTGGTCCTTCGCGCACGTTCGGGATTCTGCTTGGCCTGAGCGCTGCGCGCACGCCCGTGTCCCCGTCCAAACGGTACGCTTGGCGCGATGGCTGAGTTGATGCGGGCGGCTTTTTACCAGCGGCAGGGCCCCGCCCAGGACGTGCTGCAGATTGGCAGCCTGGACCGACCCGAGCCCCAAGCGGGTGAGGTACGCGTCCGCGTGCGAGCGTCGGGCGTCAATCCTTCGGATACCTACGGCCGCGCCGGCACGCAGGCGCCGATGCCGTTCCCGCGGATCGTGCCGCACCAGGACGGATCCGGCGTGATCGACGCCGTCGGCCAGGGTGTCGACGCCGCGCGTGTCGGCGAGCGGGTCTGGGTGTACGAGGCGACCTGGAACCGCCCGGGCGGCACGGCAGCCGAGTACACGGTGGTGCCCGCCCAACGCGCCGTCAAATTGCCAGATAACGTCGACTTCGACGCTGGCGCGTGTCTGGGTATCCCCGCGCTGACCGCCCATCGGGCGCTGTTCGCCGACGGCCCCGTGCAGGGTCAGGTCGTGCTGGTGACGGGCGGCGCGGGCGCGGTCGGCAGCACCGCCATCCAGCTGGCCAGGTGGGGCGGCGCACAGGTCATCAGTACGGTGAGCTCAGACGAGAAGGCGCGCGAAGCCAACCAGGTCGGTGCGCAGCACGTCATCAATTATCGGACGCAGGACGTGGTGGCCGAGATCAAACATGTGACGAGTGACGCGGGTGTCGACCGTATCGTGGAAGTCGATTTTGGCGGCAATCTGCCGGTGAGTCAGCAGATCATCAAGCCGTATGGCACCATCGCTGGCTACGCCTCCCGCGGCGATCCGGAGCCGAAGCTCGTGTTCCGACCGTTGATGGTCAAAAACGTGGTGATCCGTCCGATTCTGGTCTACACGCTGCCCGAGTCGGCCAAAGCCGCCGGCGCCGCGGACGTCAATCGAGCGCTCGAAGAAGGTGCCTTGAAGCCTCGCATCGGCGCCCACATGCCACTCGACCGAATCAGTGAGGCGCATACCACAGTTGAGCGTGGCGCGGTCATCGGTAACGTGGTGCTCGTCCTGTGACCGCCGTTCTTATGGAGTCGGGGGCTGGCGTCGCAGTCGTGACCCTCAATCGTCCGGACAAGCTCAACGCGCTGAATTCGGAGATGGTCACGCAGCTGGAAGAGGTCGTCACGGCGCTGGATGCGGACGAGACGATCGGCGCGATCGTCATCACCGGCGCGGGCGATCGCGCGTTTTCCTCGGGCGGTGACATGGCCGAGCAGGTGGCGGCCCTGGAGGAGGAGCGCACGTTTCCACGCCTCAACGCGTCGCTGTTGCTGCACGAAGTCAGGACGCCCACGATCGCGGCGATCCGTGGCTACTGCTTTGGCGGCGGAGCACTGCTGGCGATTCACTGTGACATTCGAATCGGCGGTGAGGACGCGCGCCTGAAGTTCCACGGCGCCAGTTATGGCCGCGCGCCCGGCGCCGCGGTGCTGCCGAGGATCGTCGGCGAAGCCAAAGCCAAAGAGCTGCTGTTCACCGGCGACGAGATTCGGGCCACCGAAGCGCTGCGCATTGGTTTGCTGAACCAGGTGGTCGCTCCGGAGGCGGTGCTGCAAACGGCGGTGGCCATGGCCCAACGCATCGTGGCCAACTCGCCGGCGGCGGTTCGCGCCCTGAAAGAGATTATCGAGCGTGCGCTGCCAGTTGATAAAGCGCTGGAGTACGAGCACGAAGTCAACCAGGGGATGGGTCGCACGCCTGACAGCGCGGCGCGATTCCGCTCCGCTGCCGAACGCGTCCTCGGACTGCGAAATCCCTGAGCCCGGGGCGCGCCCATGAGCCTGGTCCGCGCGGAGCTCAAACTCGTCGATCCCGTGCGCCTGGACCAACTGTACATCTGGGTAGTGGGCGCAGGGCTGCTGCTCGACGGTGTCGTGCTGACGATCGTCAACTGGCTGGCTCTGCCGGCGCCGGTCAATGCGACGGACTGGCGCAGCAGCCTGCTGAATGGGCTGTGGGGCATCGCCCTCCTGGTGGTCAGTGTGCTGGGTCGGAACGGGCAGGCGATCCGCGTGGCCTGGGCGTCGGTGATCTTCGGCGCCTTCTACACCGCGCTGGGTGTCCTGGGGCTGACACTCGACCAGCCGTTTGGGTTGCAGCTCGGGGCTGGCGAGAACGTCTTTCATCTGTTTGTCGGACCGGTGGCGCTGATTCTCGGCGGCTGGGCGCTCCGAACCCTCAGCCTGGCGGCGGGCCCGTTACACCCTGGAGGGGCGCCGGCCGAATTGCGAAATGGGCAGGTAAGCCGCCGACCAGCTCGCCGTCGGCATGGCAAAGGACGCGGGCGAACCCGCCGCCACTAGGCGCGCCGCGACGACAGTCGGGCATGCCGCATGCGCAGGCGTACCGGTCGCTGCTCGGGTGCCAGGGGCCGGGCAGGGCGTATCGGTGGCGCAGACCAAGGCGGCGGCGGCGTTGTGTCTGGAACTATCGGCGGCCGCGTCGCCGGGCAGCGAAAATTTCGCGATGGCGCATGTGCAACAGTCTGGGCGCGCGTGAGGAATCGTGGAGCTTGAGTATCGCTACCAGGTCCGGAAGAACGGGGTACGGGTCGGCTCGGTGGCGGCCGAGTGGCACGGGCGGGCGGAGTGGTGGATCGACCATCCGGACTTCCGCGACCCGGGCGAGCCGCGCACGATCGAGCGCCTCGACGACGCGCTGTACGCGGCTGGCTTCGAGATCATGCCCGACGACTGATGTAGTCGCCGGCTTCGAGATCATGCCCGACGACTGATGTAGTCGCCGTGCGGAGCGCTTAGCG
>JAFAWJ010000971.1 GCA_019242065.1 Chloroflexota bacterium | reverse complement strand
CAGGGGGCCCCGCCCGGGCTGGCCGCGTTCCCCCGCGTCAACATTCCCGGCCTCAGCGATGTGCCGTGGATCGGCCCGATCCTGTTCCAGCAGAAGCCGCTGGCGCTGACCGCGATCGCGCTGGTGTGCGTGGTGCACTTCGCGCTGTTTGCGACGCGGTGGGGCCTGCGCACGCGCGCCGTCGGCGAGCATCCGCTGGCGGCGGACACCGTAGGCGTCAACGTGAATCGCCAGCGCTACATCAACGTCGTCATCGGTGGTGCGATCGCCGGACTGGGCGGCGCGTTTTTCACGCTCGAGTCGGTGCCGCACTTCGAGCCGCTGATGACCAACGGCATCGGGTTCATCGGCCTGGCGGCGATGATCGTCGGCAAGTGGACGCCGTTTGGCGCCTGGGGCGCGGCGCTGCTGTTTGGCGTGGCCGAGGCGATCCCCGTGGCGATGCAGATCCAGGGCATCAACGTGCCGTACCAGTTGATCTCGCTGCTGCCCTACATCCTGACCATCGTGGTCGTGGCCGGCGTCGTCGGCCGCGCCACGCCTCCCGCCGCGGACGGCCAGCCCTACGTCAGACAATGACTCTTCCGTCCTGCCAATCCACTCTTGGCCGCACGGGTTGGCAGTGACCGACGCACCACCCGAGACCCCGGTTCTCGAGGTCCGGGGGATCGTCAAACGCTACGGCGCCCTCGTCGCCAACAACGGTATCGACCTCCAGCTCTTCCCCGGCGAGGTCCTGGCCCTCCTCGGCGAAAACGGCGCCGGCAAGACCACCCTCATGAACGTCCTCTACGGCCTGACCGCCCCCGACGCGGGCGAGATCCGCCTCGACGGTCAGCCCGTCCGCTTCGAGTCGCCCCGCCAGGCGATCGCGCGCGGTATCGGCATGGTCCACCAGCATTTCATGCTGATCCCGCCGCTGAGCGTCGCCGAAAACCTGATGCTCGGCGCCGAATCGACGGTCGGTCCCGGCGTCCTCGACATCAACCGCGTCCGCCGCCGCGTGCGCGAGCTGTCCGCGGGCTACGGCCTGCCCGTGGACCCCGACGCCCTGGTGCGCGACCTGCCCGTCGGCATCCAGCAACGCGTCGAGATTCTGAAGGCGTTGTACCGCCAGGCGCGCGTGCTCATCCTGGACGAGCCGACCGCCGTGCTAACGCCGCAGGAGGCCACCGATCTGTTCCGTGTGATGCGCGCGCTGGCCACCGAGCAGCGCACCAGCATCGTGTTCATCACCCACAAGCTGCACGAAGTCTTTCAGGTCGCCGACCGGATTGTGGTCCTGCGGCAGGGCCAGGTGGTGGGTGCACTGCACCCGGGCGAAGCCACGGGCGAGTCGCTGGCTGCCATGATGGTCGGCCGACCCGTCCTGCTGCGCGTCGACAAAGGCGCCGCCCAGCCCAGCGCGGTCGTCCTGCGCGTCCGCGACCTGCGCGTGCTCTCGGACCGCGGCCTGCCCGCCGTCGATGGTCTGTCGCTCGAGGTCCACGGTGGCGAAATCCTGGGCATCGCCGGCGTGCAGGGCAACGGTCAGACCGAGCTCGTGGAAGCGCTCAGCGGTCTCCGCACACCGGCCAGCGGCTCGATCGCGCTACTCGACCGCGACGTAACGCGCTCGAGCGCCCGTCGACTGGTCGATTCCGGCGAAGCGCACATTCCCGAGGATCGTCAGAAGCACGGTCTGGTGCTCAGCTACCCCGTCGCCGACAACCTGGTGCTGCGCACCTATGAACGGCCGCCCTTCGCGCGCGGCGTCCAGATCGTCCGCGACGCGATCATACGCTTCGCCCAGCGCCTGGCCCAGGAGTTCGACATTCGCGCGCGCTCCGTTGGCGTGGCGGCCGGCACGCTCTCGGGCGGCAATCAGCAGAAAGTGATCGTGGCCCGCGAGCTGACTCGCGGCGGCCGGCTGCTGGTCGCCGCGCAGCCGACACGCGGCGTCGACGTCGGCTCGACGGAGTTCATCCACCGCAAACTGGTCAGCGCGCGCGACGCGGGCATGGCCGTGTTGCTCGTCTCCGCCGAGCTGGACGAAGTGCTCAGTCTGGCCGACCGTATCGCCGTCATGTATCGCGGGCGTGTGGCGGGCATCCTGCAGCCTGAGGAGGCCGCGCCCGAGCTCCTTGGCTACATGATGGCCACGGGTCAACGCCCCGACGCCGACGTTACGCCAGGGGAGCCTCGCGTTGGCCACGTTGCCTAATCGTGACGGAGACATTCGTCGAGGCGACCTGCGTCGCCGCCAGACCCACCAGGATGCAGGCAGTGCCTGCCAGCAATGCGACGGTGACCGGTTCCTGCAGAAAGATCGCGGCCAGGGCCACGCCGATGGGCGGAATCAAATACTGAAACGCCGAGGCCGCCGCGGCCGGCAGGTGCTTGAGCCCGTAGTACCACAGCGCGAAATTGATCGCCGTGCAGCCGACGCCCACGTACACCAGCAGCAGCTTGATCGACGTGGGCGCCTCGACGATCGGCGCCAGCCCGCCACTGGCCAGGGTGAGCAGTAGCACTGGCACGATCGCCACGCCGCTGGCCAATGCCGAGACGGTCATCGCGTCGCTGCCGTGCATCACCCGTCGGCCGATCACCGTGCCGATGGCGATGACGCCGCTGCCCGCGAGTGACAGCACCACGCCCAGGGCGCTCACGCCCGAGACGCCCGAGGTCAGATCGGGAAGAAAGACGAACACCACGCCCACCAGTGCGACGACGCTGCCGCCAATCAGCAGGCGTGGCTGGCGCCGCGGAAAAAAGGCGGCCGTCCCGAGTGCGACCCACAAGGGATGCGTGTTGTTCAAGACCCCGTTGACCGACGCTGGCAAGTAATTCAGCGCCGACAGCGCCAGCAATTGGCTCAGGCCGAAGTTCAGCAAGCCGAGCAGGACGATGCCGCGCCAGTGCGCGCGCAACTGATCGCGAACGGGTCGCAGGCCGCCGCGCGCCAGGACCAGCGGACTCAGGCACACGCATGCCAGCGTGACGCGGCACAGCATGACCGGCGCCGCGCCGAGCACGCCGACGGCGGGCTTGGCGGCGGTATACAGCGAAGCCCACAGCGCCGAGGCGAGCACCAGGGCGACGTACACGCGCCAGGGCGCGCCTGTGCTGGTCACGAGTTGACCCAGCGTACCTGGCCTGTCGACAATGGCGACTCGCCACCGATGCACCTGCCATCCCCTGGACCTGCGCTTCGCCGCCTCGCGCTGCCCGCTGCGCTGCTCGCCATGCTGTGTCTCGCGAGTTGCGGCGTGCTCCCCGGCACCAGCTCAGCTCCCGCGCCCTCGCCAACCAGCCCGCCGTCCGCCGCCGCGGCGGTCGCCTCGCCATCGGCTTCCGCCTCACCCGTTGCCGCCGCCTCCCCGTCAGCCGCGACCTCCACCCCAGGCGCACCCACCGCCGCGGCGCAGCCCACGGCGTCGGCCAACACGGTGTATGTCGGCAACACCGACGGTGAGGGGGTCTTCATTCGCAACACGCCCGTCATGGACGACAAGGCCCGCGCCTACCCCGACGGCACCCCGCTGACGATCATCGGCGACGACGTCGACGGCGACGGCCAGCACTGGAAGCACGTCAGAACCCCCGACGGGCTCGAGGGCTACGTGCCGTCGATGTACACGACCGACACGCCACCGTCTGACTAGGTGCCTCCGAGCCGCGTCGCGGCGTCGCATTCCCAGCGCACGTGTGTTCTCGCGTCGTGGCGCGTCAACTAGAGGTCCCGATGGGCCGGCCGTCGCGCGCGGCGAACGATCCGCAGCTCACGCGTTGCCAGGTAACAAACAGTCAGGGGCGCGGGAACGTCTTCCTGAAACGCTCGACGAACTCCGGACTCCCGTGGAGTTGCGCCTCCCCCAGGTCAGCCCGGCCATACACCAGCAATGCCAGCGTCGCCGCGTCCGCCGTGATGCTCAGGTCGGGCCGAGAATCGC
>JAFAWJ010000880.1 GCA_019242065.1 Chloroflexota bacterium | reverse complement strand
ACGGGCACGGCCAGGCCGCCCGTGACCACCGTAGCCAGCACCCACAGCAGCCGCACCAGCGAAGGATCCAGGTCGACGTATTCGGCGATGCCGCCGGCGACGCCCGCCCACATGCGCTCGCGGCTGCTGCGGACCAGCCGGCGCTGGGCCGGTGGCGGGCTGTACGGGGGGTAGTACGGCGGTGGTGGCGCCGCGGGGGGCGGCGACGGGGGTGTGGGTGGATAGTCGGCCATTGCACGCTCCTCCGAATCGTTCCGGCCACTGGCGACATATCGCCGCGACGGCCGGACGTGCAGTATCGTCTCGTGTTCGATGGGACGTCAGACAGTCGCCACTTGTTGCACGCAACTTGTTCCGGCTCACGTGCGTCGTATGTGGGCCAGGTGAGGCATGGCCGAACCGAGCCCTGCACTCGTCCAACGAGCGCAGGCCGGTGACCCCGAGGCCCTGTCGGCGCTGGTTCAGAGTCAACAAACGTACGTGTACAGCATCGCGATGAGTCTCATGCACAACCCAGCCGACGCGGCCGACATGACCCAGGAAGCGTTCATCCGCCTCCTGCGATCGCTGGGTACCTATCGCGCCGAAACCAAGTTCACGACCTGGCTCTATCGACTCGTGACCAACATCTGCCTGGATGGTTTGCGGCGGCGAGGTCGGCCAGTGGAATCGCTCGACGAGCCAGGCGGCGCGCGAGGCGGTGACGAGACCCAGGCCACCGGCGAGCGACTCGCGGACAGCGATCGCTGGACGCAACCCGAGCAAGAGCTTGCGCTGCGCGAATCGGCCGACGAGGTGCGCGCCGCGCTCAACGATTTGCCGGCAGCCCAGCGTCTTGCGCTCACACTGCACTACTTCGAAGATATGCGCTACGAGGACATTGCGGAGACAATGCACCTGCCGCTCAACACGGTGAAAAGTCACATACGGCGCGGCAAGGAGCGGCTGGCGCTGGTTCTCAGCAATCCGGCCGAGGAACAGTCGTGGACTGCGTAGACGTCGTCGACAGATTGCTGGCTCAGGAGCCCTGGGCCGACGCCGAGCTCGACGCGCACGTGCGAGAGTGCGCCGGCTGCGGCCACATGGCGCGCGGCCTGGCACGCGTGGACGCAATCCTGAGCACGACCGTGGTCGTCGTGCCACCCGCGGAGCTGCAGTTCCGGCTCTCGCAGCTTGTCCTGGAAGCGGGTCTGCCCGTACGCCAGACCCTCTGGCAGCGAGTGCGTGTACCCGAGCTCAGCACCTGGCTGGCGCAGCGACCGCAAATGATCGCCGTGCAGGGGCTGGCCGCGGTCATGTTGGCCCTGGCGAGCTGGCAGATCTTTGGCTGGCTGTCGGCGTTTCAGCCGGTTGTGGGGGATGTGGCGTACGCCATGGAGCTGGTGGCCGCCTCGCCGGCGGTGGCGTACCTCGGCAACATCTCGATCGACTTCCAGAGCCTGGGGCTGTGGTTACTGGTTGGGATGGCTGGTTGGCTGATCTCTGAAAACGGGCTGATCGGCCGCCGCCTCGCGGCCAGCGGCGTGCAGCTGCCCTGAGCGTTCGATTCGAGCTGACTCACCAGGCGAAGGACGGCCCGGCTCGGGCTGGCGTGCTGCACACCCCGCACGGGCCGATCGACACGCCCTTTTTTTGTGTCGTCGGGACCGCCGGCACGGTCAAAGGCATCACGCCCAACGAGCTGCGCGACCTCGGCGCCGGCGTGCTGCTGGCCAATACCTACCACCTGTTCCTGCGGCCTGGCGCGGACGTCGTGGGTCATCTGGGTGGGCTGCACCGCTTCATGGGCTGGGATGGCCCGATCGTCACCGACAGTGGCGGGTTCCAGGTCTTTTCCCTTGGCTCGGGCATCGAGCACGGGGTCGGCAAGCAGATCGGCATGTTTCCCGGCGACGACGTGCCCGATACCGGTCGTCGACCACGAGGTCAGGCGGCCCGACTGGTCAAAGTCGACGAGGACGGTGCGACGTTCACGTCACACATCGACGGCTCGCGACAGCGGTTGACCCCAGAGGTGTCGATGGCAACCCAGGAGATGCTCGGCGCGGACATCGTGCTGGCGTTCGACGAGCCGACCTCGCCGCTGCACGACGCCGACTACACGCGCGAGGCGATGGAGCGGACGCATCGTTGGGCGGCGCGGTGCCTGGCGGCGCGCACCCGGTCGGACCAGGCGCTGTACGGGATCGTGCAGGGCGGCGCCTTTGACGACTTGCGGTCGGCCAGCGCGGCGTTCATCGGCTCGCTGCCGTTTGACGGCGCGGCGATTGGTGGCTCGCTGGGACGCTCCAAGGCGGACATGCACGCGGTGCTGGACTGGTCGTTCCCGCGCTTGCCGGCCGAGTGGCCACGGCATCTGCTGGGGATTGGCGAGCCCGAGGACCTGTTCTCCTGTGTGGCGCGGGGGGTGGATCAGTTCGACTGCGTGTCGCCGACACGCCTGGGGCGGCATGGGGTGCTGTATACGCCGATGGGGAGGCTCCACGTGACGCGGCCCGAGTTTGCCGAAGATGCGGGGCCGATCGACGCGGCGTGCGGCTGCTATACCTGCCGCACGGGGTTTTCGCGGGGCTACCTGCGGCACCTGTTCGCGGCCAACGAGCTGCTGGCATACACGCTGGCGAGCCTGCACAACCTGCACTTCATCCTGGAGCTAATGCGCCAGATCCGCGAGGCGGTTCGCGGGGACTACCTCATCGATCTTCAAGACGAATTCTTATCGAGGTATCAGTCCCCTTAGCCGCCGGCGGAGGCGAAGTTGTTCCCAGGCTCGACCATGGCTTCGGGGTCGAGGATGCGATCCAGGTCGGCCTCCGACAGGCTGGTCCGCTCCCGCGCCAGGTCGCGAATCGTGCGGCCGCTCGCGAACGCCTCCTTGGCCAGGGCCGCGGCGGCGTCGTAGCCGATCTCAGGCGCCAGCGCCGTCACCAGCATCAACCCCGATTCGACAATGTCCGGCCCCCGCGGCGTCGCCTGCAACCCGACCACCAGGTTGTCCGCAAAGTTGCGCGTCGCGGTACCCAGAAACCGAATCGACTGCAGCAAGCTCCGCGCGGCGATCGGCAGCATGACATTGAGCTCAAAGTTGCCGCTCTGGGCCGCGACGGTCACCGTCACGTCGTTGCCAAGCACCATCGCGCACACCTGCGTCAGCGACTCTGCAATAACCGGGTTGACCTTGCCGGGCATGATCGAGCTGCCAGGCTGCACAGCCGGCACGTCGAGCTCGCCGATGCCGGCGCGCGGCCCACTCCCCATCCAGCGGATGTCGTTGGCCATCTTGAGCAGCGACACCGCCACGGTCCGCACCGCGCCACTGGCGGCGACCACGTTGTCGATCGTGCTCTGCGCCTGGAAGTGGTTGGTCGTCTCACGTAAACCCAGCCCGGTGCGCGCGTTGATGTGCTCGATCGTGCGAGTCGGAAACTCCGCGTGCATGTTGATGCCCGTCCCGACCGCATTGCCGCCCAATGCCACCTCGCGCAGCTCCTGGCTGGCCTGCTCGAGACGGACGAGCGCGCGCTCCATCTGCCCGGCGTAGCCGAGAAACTCCTGGCCGAGGCGAATCGGCGTGGCGTCCTGAAGGTGCGTCCGCCCGGTCTTGATGATCGGCCAGAACTCGCGGCTTTTGTCGGCCAGCACCTCGCGCAACCGCTCAACGGCGGGCATCAGCACGTCGTGGACTTCCGCTAGAGCGGCCAGGTGGATCGCGGTCGGGATGACGTC
Source organism: Chloroflexota bacterium (assembly GCA_019242065.1). The sequence continues at coordinate 2,828 of JAFAWJ010000880.1, read as the reverse complement.
GTTGGAAGATTGGCCGCGATTGACCTCGTCGTTGGGATGCACCAGCGCGGCGCCTTCGGCAAGTGAGCCACCCAGCAGCTCGGTCGCCCGATGGGCGATGACCTCGTTGGCGTTGGTGTTGGTCGAGGTGCCCGAGCCAGTCTGGAAAATGTCCAGCACGAACTGATCGTCGAAGCCGCCCGCGGCGTCCGCGATCTCGTCGGCCGCTTCGGCGATGGCGTCGGCCTTGGCGGCCTCGAGCAGACCCAGGTCGCGATTGGCGCGCGCGGCGGCGGCCTTGATGGTGCCCAGGGCCCAGATGAAGCGGCGACCGAAGCGTTCGCCGCTGATGGGAAAGTTCTCGACGGCGCGCTGCGTCGAGGCTCCGTAATAAGCGCCCTCCGGGACTTCCAGGCGGCCCATCGAATCGCGTTCGACACGCCGCGGCGGCACCGATCGCTCGGGTCGGCGTGTGTTGGTGGTCACGATTTCAGTGTAGTGATCTTGGGGTGCAGGCGCCGACTAAGGCCAGCAGCAGTCACCCGGTGGGCTCGACCCTGCGGTACGCTTGGAGCGTGCCGCCTGAGGCTGCTGACACGCCAGGCGAAGACACGCGCGTGTGGATCGGACGCGTCAGCAGCGGACATGCCGCCGACCAGCAACGCTTCGTCGAGTGGCTGAACGGGCCGGAAGCAGCCGATGTCTTTCGGCGACGCCGCCTCACGGAATACGTGTTGACCGAGGACGACGACGGCAACCTGGCGGTGGTGTTCAAGGCACCGCATACGGGCGATCCGCGCATCATGATTGACTTTCTGCGCTATCCAGGCATGTGGCCCGACTACTGGGAGTTCGAGCGCGGCGGTCGCGCGGACGACGAGACGACGCCGTCATCTGGCACGGTCAAAGTGCACTGGCGCCGCGCCCCATGACCCTCACCGCGCCTCAGCGCCAGCATCTCGTGGACCTGCGCCGCGATTTCCATCGCCATCCAGAGCTGGCCCATCAGGAGCGGCGGACTGCCGGCGTAATTGCCGACCAGTTGCGGCGCCTCGATCTGGACGCCGTTCGCGACGGGGTCGGACAGACCGGCATTGTCGGCGTCCTGAACGGCGGCAGCCCTGGCCGCCGAGTGATGTTGCGCGCCGACATCGACGCCCTGCCGCTGACCGAAAGCGACCATGGCCAGCCGTATCGCTCGCAGTGTGAAGGCGTGCACCATGCCTGCGGGCATGATGGCCACATGGCCATCCTGCTGACCGTTGCCGAGGTGCTCGCGGCCGAACGCGAGTCGCTGCGCGGCAGCGTGCAGTTCGTGTTCCAACCGGCCGAGGAGCGCGTCGACGGCGCCGCCGGCATGCTGCGGGATGGCGTCTTCGAGGAGAAACCCGACGCCTGCTTCGGCCTGCATCTGTGGAACGAAATCGAGGTCGGGCGCATCGACGTCAGGCCCGGCCCGATCTATGCGTCCGCCGACGCGTTCACCATCGAACTGAGCGGCAGCGGCGGCCACGCGGCCATGCCGCACCAGGTGGCCGACCCGATCGTCGCCGCCGCCGAGTTGATCGTCGCGCTGCAGACGCTCGTGGCGCGTGAATCACCGCCGATGGAGCCCGCCGTCCTGACCATCGGCAGCATTCACGGTGGCACAGCGCCGAACATCATCCCCTCGCGGGTGGAGATCCAGGGCACGCTGCGCGTCTTCGACGCGGGGCTGCACACCCGACTTCTCGCGCGTATCGACGCCCTGACGACCGACATCGCCCGTGCGTTTCGCGTCGCTGCTCACCTGCAGATGAGCGACGTCTGCCCGGCGTGCGTCAACGACCCTGAGATGGCTGGCCTGGTGCGGCGGGTGGGGCAGCGCGTGCTGGGCGCCGAGAACGTTGGCGAGCTGCAGCGGACGATGGGCGCCGACGACATGTCCGAGTTCCTGGCGGCGGTGCCGGGGTGCTACTTCTTCGTGGGTGCGGCCAACGTCGAGCGGGGCCTGCAGAGTCCGCACCACAGCCCCACGTTCGATTTCGACGAACGCGCGCTGGATATTGGAGTGCAGATGCTGACGAGTGTCGCGTTGGAATTCCTCGAGGCGGGGATGAGTGATGTCTGAGACACAACGCGTGCTGCCACTGTTTCCGCTGGAGCAGGTCGTCCTGTTTCCCGGCATGTCCCTTCCGCTGCGCATCTTCGAAGAGCGCTACAAGTTCATGATTGGCGCGTGCCAGGTGACCGATCAGTTGTTTGGCGTCGTGCTCATCCACAGCGGCAGCGAGGTCGGCGATCCGGCTGAGCCCGAGCAGGTCGGGTGCACCGCGCGCATGGTGCGCGTCGACCGCATCCCGGATGGCCGCATGAACATTCTGACCATGGGCGAGCAGCGCTTTCGTCTGATCGGTCCCTCACGGGTCATGCCCGAGGGGTACCTGGTGGGCGACGTGCACATGCTGGCCGAGCCAACTGAACCTCCCGTCGAGTCCGCGCTGGTGACCAGCATTACCCAGGAGTTCACGCGCTATCAGCAAGCCATCCTCGGCCTGACGGGTCGTGATCCGGCCAACGCGCCGGAGCTGCCAGGCGATCCGGTGCGTCTGTCGTATCGGGTGGCCTCGGCGCTGTACGTCGATTCGCGGGAGCGGCAGCGACTGCTCGAAATCGACGACGTGACGCAGCGGCTGCAGCAGGAGCTGGTGCTACTCAAGCGGGAGATGCCGCGCACGATTGGACCGTTTTCGCTGAACTAGAGAGCGTGCTCGTGCTGCGGCCAGGCGCGCTGGGCGACACGCTGCTGGCGGTGCCGGCGCTGCGGGCACTTCGCCGGGCGTATGGATCGCTGAGGTTGGCCGCGCACG
>JAFAWJ010000824.1 GCA_019242065.1 Chloroflexota bacterium | reverse complement strand
AGCGTGCTAACAATCAGTGGGGGACGGCCGGGCAAAGCTGTCGACGGCCCACCAGGGCCGGACAATCTCTCGCCCCAGCCGCGAAGATCGTCATTTGCCGCCCGGTCCTTCAACGCCGCGGCTGGCCGAGTGGTGCCGATGCTCAGTTTGCCTGGGCGGTTCCCTCTAGCTGCGGAGCCAGCCACACGCGAAAGCGTGCGGGCTCGGCTTGCGCGGCCACATCACGTCAGGGTAAGCCTCCCGCGGCAATTGAGAGCGTCGCCGTGCTGGCACACCGCGGAGGCCGGTGGGCCAGCATCGAGGCCGAGATGGCTACTACATGCGATGTTCGCTGCGCCAACTGCCATAGGCGACGCACTGCGACTCAGTTCGATTGGCGGAAGCGTCTGATCGCAACTCCGCCATGATCTGGGTGGACCTGGCCGGACTCGAACCGGCGACCTCTGCTATGCGAAAGCAGCGCTCTCCCAGCTGAGCTACAGGCCCGGGGGCGTTTGATTATAGGGGGCTCAGGTGGGTTCTAGCTCGAGCCGCCAGTCGCGGCCCAGGGCCAGATACCAGGCGGCGGCGCCGGTGATGCGCACGCCGCGCTCTTCGAGCTGACGCAGGGTCCACGCTCGACCCTGAAAGCGCTCCGCGATCTCGGGCGGGGCCGGCGTCCCCTCGGGCGACGAGACCTGGACCACGCGGTACCCATCCAGCATGCGGCGTCTGGATGATACGAGGCGGCGCCCACAACAGCGGCGCCGCGGGGCCGCATCGACTAGAATTTGCCCGGCAATGCCAGGCTATGGAACCGCCTTCGGTCGCGGACTGATCCTGGGCGCGGGTGCGGCGCTGCTGTACGCCGCGGCTCGGGAGACCATGGCGCCGCCACGCCCACGGCCCGACGACGACGAGGCCGCGGCCGGCGAGCGCGCCCTGGCCCGTCCCGATCGGCTCATCGACTGGGACCTGGCGACGCGCGTCGCCATCCGCACCTCGGGCCGCACGCCCAGCCTGCACCCGGGTGCGCGCGCGCAGCTTCAGGCCAACTACGAGGCGATGCTGCGCGAGATCGAAGCGCCGATCGCCACCTACGTCGGCAACGACCTCTCGCTGGCCAATACCGTCGTCGAGGTACTGGATCGTCCGGGCTGGATCCGCGCCAACGTGCGCAACTTTCGCTACCTGCTGCAGCCCGTCGAAGACTTCTACGCCGAAAGCCTGGACCAGTCGCGCCTGGGTACGCCGCTCGGCTTCCAGAACGCCGCGCGGATGATGCTCAGCTCGCAGGTCGGCGTGCTGGTCGGCTACCTGTCGCGGCGGGTGCTCGGGCAGTACGATATCGCGCTGCTTGGCGACGCACCGGTGATCGGCGGCAAGCTGTGGTTCGTAGAGCCGAACCTGCGCCAGGTCGAGCAGACGCTGGGGGTGCCGCCCGACCAGCTGCGGCGCTGGATCGCGCTGCACGAGGCTACGCACGCGTATGAATTCGAGTTGTATCCGTGGGTGCGGCCGTACCTGAACGCGTCCCTGCGTCAGTACTTGAAGCTCCTGATCGAGGACATGCGCGGCCGCGATACGGGCGAAAACACCATGCTGCTGCTGATCAATCGCTTTGTCGGCAACGTGCGGCACGGCCACAACGTGCTCAACGCGCTGATGTCGCCCCAGCAGCGCGAGCTGATGTCGCGGCTGCAGGCGCTCATGTCGCTGGCCGAGGGGTACTCGAACCACGTGATGAACCACGTCGGCAAGGAGCTGCTGCCCAACTTCGATCTCATCCACCAGCGTGTGGAGCACCGCCAGCGCGACCGCTCGCAGGTCGAGCAGCTGTTTCTGAAAATCACTGGTCTGTCACTGAAGATGGAGCAGTACCGCCAGGGCGAACGGTTCGTGGACATCGTCGTGCGCGAGCGCGGCATCGCCTTTGCCAATCGCGCGTGGCACTCGGCGCAGGACTTGCCAAGCGAAGCTGAAATCCGCGAACCTGACCGCTGGATTCAGCGGATGGAGGCGGCGTAGGTCGGATGCGGGATGTCATGCGATTCACGGTCGTCGATCCGCGCGGACGTGTCAGCTTCATTGCACCGTGCGCGACGCTCGAGGCGTTGGTCGCGGCGTGCGCCAGCGAGTCGCAGCCGCGGACGGTCGAGCAGTTCCTGAAGGCGGCGGAGCCGTTCGTCGGCGATCTGGCTGAGCGGGTCTTGAGCGGGCTGGCGGTCTTTGACGAGCACAACTCGCCGACGAACTTTCGCTGGATTCACGCGGCGCTGGACTACTGCCTGCCGCAGGATGCGCCCGTGTTTCGGGTGGTCGATCCGCGCACCGAGGAGGTGAGCCTGTCGCCGGTACGCGCCGGGGTGGTCGTGTTCAATCTGCTGGCCAAGCGGATCGTGCAGTTGCAGAACACCTACTCGGAGATCCGACGCAAGGGGCGGGTGCGGGTGCTGCGCAACAATCAGCCGACGGATCGCGTGCATCGCTACGAGCTGCCGGAGGACTGGTCGCTCGTGCCGTCGCGGGCGACGCCGTAAGGCGAGGCTTTTCCCCAGAGGGGCCCAGGGGGAAGGTGCCCGCGGGTGCGTGCCATGCGGGTTTTACACGTGAGTTTCCCAGTGGCTCGGGTGACGGGTCATCTCAGGGGGAGAGATTTCAGTAACAGTGTGGATGTCGTGAGACACGGAACGTCCGCTGGATGACGCTCTCCTCGGAGATCGCGAGCCTGCTGCCGGATTCAGCCAGCGTGAACGGCGACGGGCACCTCGTGTTCGATGGCGTCGACCTCGTCTCGCTCGCGGCCGAGTTCGGCACACCGCTGTATGTGTATGACGCGGCCACTATTCGGGCGCGGGCGCGGGCCTATCGGGACGGGCTCGCCACCGCGTACCCCGGAAGGTCGTTGGTGTGCTACGCCGGCAAGGCGTACTGCGCGCCGTGGCTGCTGCGGGTTGTCCACGAGGCGGGCCTGGGCCTGGACGTCGTCTCAGGCGGCGAGCTGTATGCGGCCCAGCAGGTCGGCTTTCCGGCCGAACGGATCTATTTTCACGGCAACAACAAGGCCGAACACGAGCTGGCGGCCGCTCTCGAGTACCGCGTCGGCTGCGTGGTGGTCGACAACCTGGAAGAAGTCGAGCTGCTGGCACAGCTGGCCGAGCAGCGCGGCGTGCGGCAAGCCGTGCTCCTGCGGGTGGCGCCCAGCGTCGAGGCGCATACGCACGTGCATATTCAGACCGGTGTGCTGGATACCAAGTTCGGACTGAGCATTCAGACTGGCGCGGCGGCGCGCGGGGTGGCGGCCATTCGCTCGCAACCCGCGCTAGAGCTGGTTGGCCTGCACGCGCATATTGGCTCGCAGATTTTCGAGTTCGAGCCGTATGCGGAGACCGTGGCGCGCATGTTCAGGTTTGCGACGTCTGTTGACCTGGAGCTACGCGAGCTCAGCCCGGGGGGTGGCTTTGGGCTGCGCTACACGCCCGCAGACGCCGAGATGCTGCCCCAGGATGCAACCCGCGCGGTGGCCACGGCGGTGTGCCAGGCGGCGACGGCGGCGGGAGTTGAGTTTCCGCGGCTGAGCATCGAGCCGGGGCGGTCGATTGTCGGGCCCGCGGGCGTGGCGCTATACACGGTGGGCAGCGTGAAGGATATCGAGGGCGTGCGCACGTACGTGGCGGTGGATGGGGGGATGGCCGACAACATTCGTCCCACGGCGTACGGCGCCGCGTACACGCCGTTGCTCGCTAATCGGGCTGACCAGGATGCGGATGCGAGCGTGGCGATTGCCGGGCGGTACTGCGAATCGGGGGATGTGCTGGTGCGCGAGGCGCGGGTGCCGATGCCGCGGCGCGGCGACCTGGTGGCGGTGCCGGCATCGGGGGCGTATCAGTTGGCGATGGCGAGCAATTACAACCTGGTGCCGCGGCCAGCCGTGGTGGTGGTCGCCGGCGGCGCCGCGCGCCTCGTACGCCGCCGCGAGACGTACACCGACCTGCTACACGCAGACGTCTGAGCCTGGCTGATTCCCGAGCTACTGGGACTGGGCCGCCGAGGCGTCGGTGATCGAGTACAGGTAGGACGCGGCGGCCGTCGCTTCGTCTTGACTCAACCCCAGGGTCGGCATCGCCGTACCTGGCTTGAGCGCCTGCGGGTTCATGATCCACTTCGACAGGTCGTCGATCGAATTGTTCGGCACCGTGCCATTCGGATACGTGGCGATCATCTTGCGGTCGCTGACCGGCGGCACGTTGTCGTGCGGACCCAGGTTCGGACCAATGGTCCCCGAGGCGCCCGGAATGTTCGGAATGGTGTGACAGCCGCCGCAGCCGCGCTGCAGGATGACCTGCACGCCCTGTTGCTGCTGAGGTGTGAGCGCCAGATAGAAGGGCTCCGAGGTGACCTGCGGCTGCTGCGGCATGGCGACCAGGCCGGCGGCCACGTTGGCATCGATGACGTCGGCGGTGTGCTGCCAGGGCGTGCCCTGCTTACCGTCGTACTCCACCTGTTGGTCGCCGTTCATGATCATCAGCGTCAGCTCGTTGACCTGCTCGTCCAGGAGCGGCCCGCCGTCGATCTGGCCCCAGACCGGCATCGGCGTGCCCGGGACACCGCGCTGGATGGTCTTGAAGATGTAGTCGTACTCCTTGGTGCGCGTATCGGAGTCGGTCGGGCGCAGGTCCGAGCGATCGAGCGCCGGCGCCAGCCGTGCCGGATTGGAATCGGGCACGATCGCGCCCTGACCCTTTTCACCGTGACACGGGAAGCACAGGGTGGTGAAGCTGTCGATGCCTCGACCAATCGACGTATTCAGCTGCTCTTCCTGCGACTGCACCTGGCGCGCAGGCTCGCGGAAGCCATACCCGAGAAACAACAGGGCCATAGCGGCGATCATCGCGACGATGGCGATGATCTTGCGTTCCATCGCGAGCGCGCCAGTCGGCGGCCCAGATGGGGCTTCGGGCAGTGGCACGGCGACGCGTGCCGCGTACCACAGCACGGCGCCGAGGACGAGGAGCAGGAAAACAGCAGTGATGAGCGCGGGGATGTTGATCGAGTCCACGTGGTCTGGTCGTTCGTTCGTTGCTCTGTTAGGAGGGGGGCGGGGTGACGTCGGCGAGGGTCGCCACTGGGCGGCTGATGGCCTGCGAGGGACCGGTGGCGACACTGATGCGGCCCGTCGCGTCAAAGGTGATCGGGAAGTGGTCCATGGGCCGCGGCGCGGGGCCCTGAATGATCTGGCCGTAGCGGTTGTAGATCGAGCCGTGACACGGGCACTTGAAGCGCCCCTTGTCGGTGTAGGCCTGGTCGCCACCGTCGGGTGGCCCGGGCATCGCCGGATCCTGGGGCGCCCACGGCACCGTGCACCCCAGATGCGGGCACTTCCAGTACAGCGCCATGAAGCCTTCGGGCACACGGGTTATGTAAAACTTTCCATCGCGGACCTGTTTGACGTCGGCGACTTTGAAATCGCTGACATTGCCCGCCACGACCGTGCCGCCAAAGGCGCCAAGCCGCTTTGGCGTGAAGAAACTCACGAAGCCAATACTCCACTGACCGAGCAGGACCATCACCGCGCCCCACCCCATCCAGCGGAACATCATCCGCCGGCGGACGCGG
>JAFAWJ010000746.1 GCA_019242065.1 Chloroflexota bacterium | reverse complement strand
GTTGGCAAGCTGAGCGACGCGCCAGGCGTGGATCTGCGCCATGCCGCTCGCCAACTTGGTAGACAGATCACGTCCAGATAGGTGGATGTACTGCAGCGTCGTGGCTGGATTGCGGTGGCCTGCGAACGTGTCGATGGCGTGCAGTTCCCAGCCCGCACGTGCCAGGTCAGTCAAGCAGAGATGACGGAGCGTGTGCGTACTGAATCGTGGTACGTCGGCTCTCAAGGCGATCCGACGGACGATCTTCGACCAACTCCAGAGGGTGATCGGCGCCGCGCAGGTGCGGTCAGACAATGACAGAAGCAGCAGACCGCGCGCGTGGCTCAGTGCGCATCGTTCGAGTAAATACGCCTGCAGCAGTGCACCGGTGGTCGCTGACTACGGGACGACGCGTTCACGACGGCTTTTTGTCGTCTCCGCCCGGACCCGTACCGTGCGAGGCGACGGATCCGAGATCGTCGGTACGCACTGAGCAGAGCGCTTCGCGGCGCAAGCCGGCGTCGTACGCCAACGCCAGCATGAGCCCGTTGCGGAGCGACTCCGGACGAGTTGGTGCCACTGCTCGTCGGACGGGATCCACGGCAGTTGTGTGAAGCGTGGAATTAGCCCCCGCTCACGGTGACCTGCGAAAACCCCGGCCCGGTGTATAGCGGCCGCGACCGACCGAGTTGGTATCGCGCAGACCCTCTTCGACGAGGGAGTCGTAGAAGAGGCAGACGGCCACCAGCCGAGTTGCATGGTCGCGTTCGCCAAGCCCACCCCAGAATCGATGGCGACAACATTGGGTCCGAGCCGGCCTGGCCGAGAGGCAAGGTCATGCACATAGCGTGCGATCTCACCACGATCTGCCAACCGGGATTGATCTTGCCCCGTTCGCAAAACCTCAGGTAATCGGCCAGCCCGCGACCATAAGCATCGATGGTTCGCGCAGCCAGGCCAAGCTGGACCTGGAGATCCAGCCAGCTCGCAGCGAGCGGATGCCGACGAAATGCTGGCCAACGCCAGTGGTGCTCCCGCTCGTTACATTCAGTTTCCCGTGTGGCCCTTGCCTGGCTTATCGCCCTTCTCTGGCTTGCCGGCCTTGCTGGCCTGGTTGCTATCCTCTGCCACCTGTCCCGACTCGGGCGCCGGTGGTCGAGCCTGTGGTGCGGGTGAGTTAACCGTATCCGCCGGATTCGTGTCTGTCGCGGACTGTACCGAAGTCGCACTTGCGCCCGAGGCTTGGGCTGGAACTTCAGCTGGAACCCTGGCTGGAGTCGAGGCTGCCTGCACATCCGCCAGTACCTGCACATTTTCAACCACGAGTTCGCCAGACTCCGTAAGGCGTCCGCTCACGCCTACCCGGTCGCCCACAACTGGGGCACCACTGACCAACGCGTCGGCGGGAACGGTGACCAGGTGCGTTCCGACCACCCAGGTCTGCCCATCAATGGCCACAAGTTGGTCCTGGATTTCTGTGGCCTGAGCTTGCTTCCCCCCGACACCAGCCGCGGTTGAGCAGCCGTTCAGCAGGCCCACGACGGCCAGCACCCCCAGGAGTCGTACCAGGACCGGCGGACTGGGCGATCGTGATCGACTCATTCCGGCACACCCACGGCGATTTGCAGGGTGTTGGTCCTGTCGAGTGGCTGGCCAGGCTGAGGCTGCTGGTCGACGACCAGTCCGACATAGGGCTGTCCCACAGCTCGGGTCGTCACCACGACATCGGCAGGTGCAATCCCGGCCTGTTCAAGGACCGGGGTCAACTCGGATAATCCGTGGCCGACCAGTGCTGGTGCGAGCGGTCGCTGTCCGAACGAGGGCCTCCCGCTGACCGACCAGCCGACCAGCACCAACGTGCAGATCACGATCGCACTGGCGGCGATCACCAGCACGTGCCTATACGGCTGCCATCTTCGCAGGACCGGAGGAATGCGGTGTGGACCGGCGTGCTCGCGGCCATGCTGTGGGTGAACCACAGCCGACGCCTGTTTCGGCGGGGGGACCAGGACCCGCGTCTCGGCATCAGCGTGGCCCTGGGCGCGCGCGAGCTCTTCGCGCAGCGCGTCGCGCATCTGCGCAGCGCCGGCGTACCGCTCGTCGCGGGCGCGCGCGAGCGCACACATGACCACCCCTTGCAGGCCGGCCGAGATCCCGGAATCGAGCGCTCGCAGCGGCCGTGGATCCCGAAACAGCCGTTCCGCGGCCACCGCGTTTGGATCGCTGCCGACAAAGGGCGGTTGGCCAAGCAGCATCTCGTACAGCACCGCTCCAAGCGCGTACACATCGGCGCGACCATCGACGGGCTGCGAGCACAATTGCTCGGGAGCGACATAACTGGCCGAAGCGCGGGTTTCCCCTGTCGGCGCGGAGCACGCGGCGGCGGCCGCACGAGCAATGCCGAAGTCCACCAGCTTGACGTGCCCGGTGGGGGTGACGATCACGTTGCCGGGTTTCACGTCGCAGTGCACTAGCCCGGTGCGGTGCGCGGCATCCAGTGCGTCAGCCAGCTGCATGGCCAGCACGATCGCCTCCCGAGGCGCGAGCGGGCCGCGCTCTCGCAAGATGTCGCGCAGCGACCGCCCCGGCACCAGTTCCATGACAATGTAGCTCGTCCCGTGATCCGCCCCAGCATCAAAGACCTGAACGATCCCAGGGTGGTTCAGGCGCGCAGCCGCGCGCGCCTCGGCGACCGACACGCCAGCCTGCTCGGGGGACGCATGGTCGAGCAGCTTGACGGCGACCGGTCGATCGAGCAGTTCGTCGTGTGCGCGGTGGACGGCTCCCATGCCACCGTAACCGAGCGGCTCCTCGAGTCGATACCGGCCTGCAAGCCGATCACGTGTCGGATGATCGACGTGCGTCGATCTGCTGAGGGTCACCGTAGCCTGCTTGTCGCAATCCGCGTGCCCAATTGCGCTCGCTGCGCCTCCACCGCGTCGCACGCGACCGAGACGACACGTCGTATCCCAAAGACGACCTGAGACAGGCTCCTCAGCGTGAAATCGAGGTCGACGGCCACTTCGTGCGGACCGGCGTCGACCTGCGCAATCGAGTACTGGCCAACGATGTGGCATCGGGTCCCAACAGGGCAACGGCGTCGGCGAACTCGTGGGTGATCTGTATCTGGCCAGTGGCGTCGAATCCGACGCCGTGCAGTCCGGTGTCGGGCTGCAGCGCAACCGTGTCGACGGTGTAGTGGCTTCGATACTGGCGCGCTAGTCGCCCTGCTGCACGCGCGGCGCGGCTGTTGCTCGACCTCAGCTGAGGCGGGTGCGCTTGCCCACGCCGGACCGCGGACGGTGGGGAGCCGAGCCACCCGAGGTCGTGGGCCCGCGCGCGCTCAGC
>JAFAWJ010000709.1 GCA_019242065.1 Chloroflexota bacterium | reverse complement strand
TTGCCAAGCTCGTCTGGCTTGTCCAGGTGGCTCAGGACGTTGACCAGACCCATGACGGTACCGATGATGCCCATGGTGGGTGCGAAGCCACCTGCCGCGGCGAACATCGCGAACTTGCCTTCGTGCCGCTCGGACATCGCGGCCACGTCAGACTCCATGATTTCGCGGACCAGCTCAGGATCGGTGCCGTCGACCACCAGCAGGACGCCCTTCTGGATGGCCTGGTCGTGGATGTCGGCGGCCTCGCCCTCGAGCGCCAGCAAACCCTCACGGCGGGCGCGCTCCGCCAGGCGTACGAACAACGCCACCAGGTCCCGCTCCGAGGTCGCGTCCTGGTGGAAGGCCACGCCCAGGACCTTGGGCAGCTTGGTTATGCGGTCCAACGGGAACGCGACGATGAGCGTGCCGATGGTGCCGCCGAAGACGATCATGGCCGACGGCAGGTTCATCAGCGCGAACAGGATCGAGACGCTGCCGGATTCGACCACGGCCGCGCCGAGAATGGCGATGAGGGCCACGCCGAGGCCGATGCCCGTGCCTTTATCCATGGGGGTGCTCGCGCAGGTGAATGACCGACACGGCTGGAGCGAGCACCGGCGCGTCGAGCTCTCGCATCGCACCCCGGGCGATCTGCTGTCGGTAGCCGATGACGCGGTCCACCACGTCTTCGACGTGGGTACGTACGACGAGCTTCTTGCCGTCCAGCAGCGTGATGACGGTATCGGCCGTGTGTTCGACCGTCTCGATGAGGTCGGCGTTCACGACGAGCGTCGAGCCGTCCAGGCGCGTCACATAGATCACTGCGACATCCAGTGCTTCAAGGGTCGGCTGATTCTGCGCGCCGGGTGACTCCCATCTCACGAGTCGTTCGCACTCCGGGACGCAGCCGAAGGTCCCGCCGAGCGGCGACGTTCGTTCGGTGTGGGTCAGACGGCTTTGAACAAGCCCGGGACCTGGAGCGTGCCGAGCTTACGCAACGCCTTCCTCGACACACCGCAGTTCCTCGAGGAACTGCTCCACCTGCAAGGGCGTTGCGCCGAGCGCCTCGGCGGCCGCGGGGTCCCAGTCGGGCTGGAGACAGGCGCCGCCTGAGCCAACCGCGCCCACCGCGTGCGCGGCCGCATCCGCCAGTGAGACGACCTGCGCCAATCGATTGCCTGTCGCAGTCGGCTCATGATGAAACGCGACCGCGTCAGCCACCCGCTCGGGCAGTCCCCACGAGCGCAGCAGGGCGCCGCTCACCTGCGCGTGGTGAAAGCCGATGACCTGGAGTTCGGCTTGCCAGACCGGGATACGTCGACTCCGAGCCAGGGAGACGGCCACGGCCGCGGTCTCGGGCACGACCGAGGTCAGCACCATCTTGCCGACGTCGTGCAGCAGGCCCGCGACACTCGCCTCCTCCGAGGGCGCGATCTTCACCAGTCGCGCCAGGTTCCGCGAGGCCACCGAGGCCGTCGCGGCATGTCGCCAGGCAATACGCCGCGGCAGGGCATACGGTGGCAGGCCGCGGTCGAGCATCGGCGCGGCGCATGCGCGCACAACGACCTCGCTCAGCGTGGTCTGCCCGATGCGGGCCACGGCTTCACGCAAGCTGCCGATGCGCCGGTTGGGCATGGCGCCGGCGCTGTTGGCGTGCCGCAGCACCGCCGCCGCGAGCGCTTGATCGGTGCCGAGGAGTTCGGCCGCGAGCGTCACGGGGCTGTTGACGTCGCGCACCATGGCCAGCAGGCGTTGGGCCACGACCGGCAGCGCCTCCAGCTCGGGCGCCAACGCGACGAGCTGCTCGGGCGTCTCGGGCAGCGGTGTGGGCGACGCACCTCTCAGCATGCGAACTCCAGGGGTGGTCTGATCGTCTGCTCAGAAGGCTCAGGCGGCCAGCAGCTTCTGCAGGGCGGCCAGAACGCGGTCCGCATGGAACGGCTTCAGCACGAAGTCGCGGGCGCCCGCCTTCAGAGCCTCCATCACGATGGCCTGCTGGCCCATCGCCGTGACCATCGCCACGCGGGCGTCGGGATCGACCTTCTTGATCTCCTTCAGGGCCGCCAGGCCGTCCATTTCGGGCATGGTGATATCCATCAGCACCGCGTCGGGCCGCCAGGCGCGGTACTGCTTGATCGCGTCGAGACCGTTTTCGGCCTGAGCGACCTCGTGCCCGGCGTCCTGCAGGACTTTGGCTGCACGGACGCGCATGAACGCGGCGTCGTCAACCACCAGAATGCGTGCCATTGCTGTTTGGGATGTCCTCCGTTGCGGCTCACGCGGCCGCGCGACGCACGACGACGGTGTTGTCGCGCATCGCCTCGGTGATGAGCGCGGCAACGTCGACAATCAGGGCGACGCTGCCGTCACCCAGGATGGCTGCGCCCGAGATGGCGGCCAGATCGCCGACCAGACGTGCGAGCGGCTTGATCACGATCTCCTGCTCGCCGACCAGCCCGTCGACGATGAGTCCGACCTGATACTGGGCGGTCTGCACCGCCACCACCAGCCTGGAGGGGGTGCGCCCAGGGGCAGGAGGCCGATCGAACACGTTCGCCAGGGACACGAGCGGCAGCACCCGGTCGCGCAGGATGATCGCTTCGCGATGGTGCACCTGCCTTACCTGGTCCGCCGCCACGCGCAGCGTCTCGATCACCGAGTGGATCGGCAGCGCGAAGATCCCGCCACCGACGCGCACCAGCAGCGCCTGCGCGATGGCCAGCGTGAGCGGCAGGCGAATGGTGAAGATCGTCCCCCGACCCGGCCGCGTCTCGACGTCCACCGAGCCAGCGAGCTTCTCCACGTTGGCGCGCACCACGTCCATGCCCACGCCCCGGCCAGACACGTCGCTGAGTCGCTCAGCGGTGCTCAGGCCAGGCGCAAAGATCAACTGGGCGGCGTCTTGATCTGACAAGCGGTCAGCCTGATGCTGCGTGATCAC
>JAFAWJ010000147.1 GCA_019242065.1 Chloroflexota bacterium | reverse complement strand
CACGATCCAGGCGCTCGAGATGAGCGCCATCATCCGCGGCCGCAGCGCTTCTGCGTAGGCGCGGGCAATCGCGACAAACGACACCGCAAGCAGGCAGCCGGCTCCGAACCCCTGGACCAGGCGGCCGATCAGCAAGATTGGCCACAGCGGCGCCAGTCCCGAGACGACAAGACCGACCGAAAAGCACGCGAACCCGAGCCGCGCCGGCAGCAGGCCATTGTGTCGGTCGGCCGACTCGCCCGCGCTGATTGCGCCGACGAGCGATGCCAGCATGAACGCGCTGAAGGCCCAGCCGTAGTTGTCGAGCCCGCCCAGGTCGAGGGCAACCGACGGCAGCACCGTGGCGACCGCCATGCCTTCGCAGGCAATCGCGGTGATCGCCAGCAGGATGCCGATGCTGATGGAGCGGTGGGCTGGGCCGAAAACGCCGTCGGAGCTGAACACGCGCCCTGAAGCGTGCCAGATTCGACCGCGGTCGAGCACCCGACACCCGACCTGGCGCTCGCCTGCCCCTTCGGACAGGCGCCGAACCATTATTGAGTCGGCGCCACCACCTCGACGGGCGACACCCGGCTCCGATTCGCCTGGGCCGCCGACTGGCGCTGCTGCTGCTCTGCACGCTGGCCTGCAGAAACGCCTGGCTATCGGCGGCGTCCCACCGCTGCCACCACACCCACACGCCCAGGCTGTAGATCGCCCACAGCCCGACGCCCACCAGCACCGCCATTCCCAGCCGCGCCGGCAAACTCAAGAGTGCCGCCGCCAGGCCGGCGATCGGCGCCAGCAAGTCGGGCAATCCGATACTGACGAACGTCAGCACCCTGAGAATCACACCCGGCGGACCGATGCTCGACGGCGGAACTGCCGACAGCGGCCCCCACGGATTCACCCCCTGCAGCCAGCCCGACACCCACGGACCCAGACTGCTGATGGCCCATGCCACGAACACAAAGTCGCGCCACCAGCGCAAGAGCGCTGACGCGCGTGCGCCGTTTGCGCACGCCGTCGCGTAGCACACTGTCGTCAGGCCAGAATGCCGAATCCGTGTGGCGCTTCGGGCAGGTCGAGCACCGCGATCGGCGGCGTGTCGCCAACGCCGACGTCGAACGGCACGAAACTCAGCTCGACCCGACCGATTTGCGCCGCGGGTCGGTCGTAAAACAAGCGCGCCCAGCATGAACCCAATCGAAGAGCAGTGAGCCGATGTACAGCAGCGTGTCGGATTTGCGCTGCTCGCCTACGCCATGCACGATCAGGACACAGCGGCGCCTGACGACCGGATCCGCGGGCGCCTCCACGACCGTTCGGGGCTCGGCAGCGGTCGTCATGGGTGGGCGGCAGTGTCCGACGCTCCCTCGGGAACGTCAACGTGCCGCGAATTCGGGGTACCGTTTCTACACGATGCGAGTCAGGTCTCTCTGGCGCGGACTGCTGCCTATCGTGGCGCTCTGCATTGGCGTGGCGCCGCTCAGGTTCGGATTCGCCCAGACACAGCCAGGCTTGCCTGCCGCCAGGCTCGTCCTGGGCTACTACGTGCCCTACGATCCGACCTCGTGGGCGTCGCTGCAGGCGCATGCCAACCAGCTCAACCTGGTCGCGGCGCAGTGGGCGACAATCGACGCGTGCGGTGGACTGACCACCCACGACGATCAGACGCTCAAAGCGTTCGCCCGCGAACATGGCCTTGCCGTCGAGCCCTCGATGCCCACCACGTCGGCCTGGCTCAATCATCGCCTCTTGACCGACGATGCAACGCGCATCGCGGCCATACAGAACATCATTCAGTACACGCTCGACGAGGGATACCCCGGCTTCGACCTGGACCTCGAAGGCGTCTCGGCGACGGACCGTGACGCTTTGACCGAGTTCGTCAGCGAGTTGAGTTCGGCCCTGCACGATCAGGGCAAGTTTCTGACCATGGCTGTGCCAGCCAAAGAACGGGATGCGACCTCCGGCTGGGCGGGTGCATTCGACTACGCCGCACTCGGCGCTGATGCCGATTTGCTGACCATTATGGCTTACGAGTACCGCGGACCCTTCAGCGGGCCGGGCTCGGTCGCACCGTACGACTGGGTTGATCGCGTGACCGCATTTGCCAGCGAGCAGATCCCCGAGAACCGCCTCCTGCTCGGATTGGCGTTTTACGGCTATGACTGGAACCTCACCTCAGGCGGAGCACTGGCGCTTGGTTATCCGCGCGCGATGACGCTGGCCGAACACGAGCAGGCCGAGCCCGGTTTCGACACCAGCCAGCAGTCGCTCACGTTTGGCTATACGGCTGATGCGGCCGACCAGGTACCGCCCGGGCCGCCAACTTCGAAACCGCAGCACACCATCACCACGCGCACGGGCGATGCGTGTGACGTGGTGTCGCCCTTCCCGCCGTCCACACCCCGTCCGTTACCTGTTCCCGAAGCAGGCGTGCCTCAGACACACGACGTGTGGATCGAAAACAGCTCCAGCGTTGCCGCCCGCATCGGGCTGGTGGACGCGGATCACCTGCGCGGCATCGCCGCGTGGCGACTCGGGTTCGAGGACCCGAACGTGTGGCCGCTGCTCGATCAGTGGCGGGCGAGCGCTCAGGGCGCCTGAATCTCGTAGCGGCTCACCGCGACCTGATTGCCGTCACCGCCGACAAAGACGCCAACCTGGCCACTGGCCAGTGTGGAATCGGTGGCGGTCGCCACCTGGGTGCCGTTGACCGACAGCGTCAGCGTGTTACCGACCGCGCGGACGCTCAACTCATTGGCGGCCGTACCAGTGCGGACCGCGTCGGCGTGCTGCCACGGGACGAGGTCCACCCAGTGGTCGCCGTCGCGCCGCCAGATGCCGACGTCGCCCTTGTCGCCGGCTTCCAGGACGTAGTACTGCCCGTCCTGACTGGATCCGTCGCGCACGCCCTGTCGCTGGTCGCGGACGATGATGCCGTAGCCGCCGCCGTCGGGGCCGCCCAGTTTCTGAAAGTCGGCGGTGACCTGGACGTCGGCAGGCACATTGGCCACCGAGGCGCCGATCGCCGCGGATTGGCCAGTCTGGTGGGTGACGATGCGGTACACGCCGTTGGTGAGTTG
>JAFAWJ010000093.1 GCA_019242065.1 Chloroflexota bacterium | reverse complement strand
GACAGGAGAAGGAAGTACAGCTCCACGACACACAGCAAGACCGGGTAGCCCGGCACGTAGCTCAAACTCGGCAAGCTCAGAATCGGCAAGGCGCTAGCCAGCCCCGCCGACGCGACGAACAGTCCGACCCAGATCAGTACCGCGTTGCCAAGCAGCAGCCGCTGGACGTCGTGGTGCACGTGGTGGCCGAGCTCATGGGCGACTACCGCGTCGACCTCGCCAGACGAAAACTCGGCCAGCAGCGTGTCGGCGATGACGACCCGCCGCGAGCGACCCATGCCGATCACCGCCGCATTCGCTTCGGCGGTGCGGCGCGAGAAGTCGAGCGAGCACACGTCGCGCACCGGGGCGCCCGCACGATTGACCAGCGTATGAATGCGCTCGACCGTCTCGGAATCCGCTAGCGGTCGCATCTTGAAGAACAGCGGGATCAGCACGTAGGGCGTCACGAACACCAGCAGCAGGCCAATCGCCGACACACACAGGCCGAAGACCCACCACCAGTGCTCGCCAGTGTTGCTGACGATCCACAAGAACAGACCACCAACGGCCGAGCCGAGCAGCGCGGTGAGCAGTGTGGCCTTCAGCCAGTCGACCGCCCAGCCGCCGCGTGACTGGCGACCGAGCCCGTACGCATGCGGCAGCGTGTAGCCGCTGTAGTAGCTGAGCGGCAGCAGGACCGCGGCGATGGCGAGGTGCATGCCAATCAGGAAGATGGCCACGCGGACCGGCAGTGGCCAGAAGGTGGTCGCCAGGTTGAAATACAGCGTCTCCCAGGCGCCTGTAAGGTAGGGCACCAGCAGCACCGCCAGTGAGACGACGGTGGTGATCAGGAACAGACGGCGACGCTCGCGACCCAATCGCTCCGCCGCCGCCTGCCGCTCGGGACACGGCGTCGTCTCACGTGTCGCGCCTATGGTTGTCAGCGGAGTCGAGACGACCTCGGGTGTCATGGTCCCCACGACAGCCCCGAGGCGGCGTCCAGGTGCAGATCCTTGGTCAGCTGACGCGGCGGCGAGGCGACCAGCGTCCCTGAGGAATCGGGGCTGACGTCGATCTCATAGATCTCAAAGTAGCCGGTCTTGTTCGACAGATACGCGATGTGCTGGCCGTCTGGGCTCCACACTGGCGAGCGCGCCAGCAGCCCGTCGCCGGTCAGCCGCCTCGGGACCGAGTCCGCGTCACCTGGCTGCATCGCGTAGATTTCGACTGCCAGCCCGTTGTGCCCGGCGAACGCCAGCCAGTTGCCATCCGGCGACCACGCCGGGTCGAGCGCGCCGCCCGCCTGCGCCGTCAGCGCGCGGCCTTGCTGTCGACCGCCTGCTGGCAGCGACAGGATGCCGATCTGCGTCGGGCCGGGCTCGTTGAACATGGTGAACGCCAACTGCGTCCCGTCCGGCGACCAGGCCAGCGCGTCGACGTCCTGGACCTCGAGACCGGGCGTGGCCAGCGCGCGGCGGTTCGTGCCGTCGGCATTGATCAGCCACAGTGTGGGAAAGGCCGAGTTGCGGTCCGAGACAAAGGCGATCGACTGACCGTCTGGCGAATAGGCGGGGCGCAGGTTCCAGTCGTCGTTGTCGAGGACGGTCGACTGCGAGTTGGTCAGCCGCGCCTGGTTCTGGCCCTGGTCGTCGGTGAGGAAGATGTCGGCGAAGTTGGTCCCGCGATAAACATAGGCCAGGCTGCTGCCGTCGGGTGCCCAGCTGGGCTGGCTGAAGGTGCCGCCGGTGGCCAGCTGCTGCGGGCCGGAGCCGTCCAGCAGCCACAGGTCGCCGTCTTTGATGAACAGGATGCGGCCGGCCGTGGGGCTATCCGCGGAGGCGCGCGCCGCGGGTACGAGCACCAGCAGCAACCCGAGGCAAATCCGCGCCAGCGCCCGCATCGTTGTGGGGATCGTAGTCACGTTTGCCCGGGTGGGCAAGCAACAGCGTCGTAACAGGGATCGGTCAGTACGTCATCGCCGAGCCGATGGAGACCAGCACCCATAGCACGGCCAGCACGATCGTGAACTGGAACAGGGTTCGCTCGAAGCCGCGGCGCGTGCGGTAGATGGAGCTGTCGGCGGACCCGAAGGCCGAAAAACCCGAGCCCCGCGTCTGGAGCAGGATGGCGGCGATCAGGACGATCGCCAGCAGCATCTGGACGATCAGAAACGCGGCGTGCATGGTTGGTTCCGCGGGAGTATATGACTCAGCTCACGTAGCGCGCGCCGCCGGTGGCTGCCCTCGCGCGGCGCTCCTCTTCGTAGATGCGCATCAGCACCGCCGCCAGTTTGTCGGGGTCATGCCGCAACACCAGGTCATTCCGCACCACGTCTTCGACCATCACCCGCGTGTGCGTCATCCGCGATGGCCCGGTCTTCACCAGCGAAATGCCCGGCTCCGGCGGGTCCGACGACCCCGGATGCCGCGGAGCAATGACCACGTCAATCGGATTGGCCTGCCCCGGCAAATGCTTGACCAGCGCGTCGACGTGGGCCTCGACGTTGTACCCGTCGGTCTCCCCCGGCTGGGTTGCCACGTTGCACACATACACCTTCAGGCCATCCGCCTGAATCAACGCCTTGGCAATACCTTCGACCAGCAGGTTCGGCACGACGCTCGTGTACAGCGAGCCCGGCCCGAGCACGATCAGGTCCGCCTCGAGGATCGCGCTCACCGCCTCCGGCTGCGCTGCCGGATGCTCAGGGTTCAAATACAGACGAGCGATCGGTTTGCCGACCTCGGGAATGCGCGACTCGCCGCACACCTCGGAGCCATCGGTGAATTTCGCGCAGATCTGCACGTCCTCCAACGTCGACGGCAGGATCACGCCCTGCACCGCCAGCACCCGCGTCGTCTCGCGCAGGGCGTGCTCGAAGCTGCCGGTGATGCCCGTCATGGCCAGGACAAACAGGTTGCCGAACGAGTGGCCGCCGAGTGGCGAGCCCTCGCCAAAGCGGTACTGGAACAGTCGCGACATCAGCGGCTCGACCTCGGCCAGCGCGACAATGTTGTTACGGAAGTCGCCCGGCGGCAGGATGCCGTGTTCGCGGCGCAGCCGACCTGACGAACCGCCGTCGTCGCCCACGGTCACGATCGCGGTGATGTTCGCGCTGTGCCCCTTGAGCCCGCGCAGCACCGCGGGCATGCCGGTACCGCCGCCGATGCAGACGATGCGCGGGCCGCCCTGACGCAGTCGGTACTCGTAGACACGCTCGAGCAGGCTCTGCGGCCCGTGGCTGGGTACCGGCAACGTCTCCTCCAGCGATCGGTACAGTCCGCGCAGCCCGATCGCACACAAGCCGCCGCCGACGATCAGGAAGATGGCCGAGCGGACCCACAGCGGCACGAACTGCAGGGTGGCCGCCTGGACCCAGGTCGGAAAACTCCCGCCGCGATACGCCTCGGTGAGCGCGTAGGCGATGCCCAGGCTGACGACCACCATGCCCAGGAGGAGCACGCCCAACCAGCGCTTCAGGTGCAGTCCAGGCCTGAGCAGTTTTCGCATGCTGGTGTTCATGTCAGCGCTCGCGAGGCGATGAAGCTGACGATGCTGACG
>JAFAWJ010000035.1 GCA_019242065.1 Chloroflexota bacterium | reverse complement strand
GCGTCGGGCGAGGCTGTCCAGGTCTGGGCCAGACGTGGCTCGTAGGCGTACGTGTCGTTGACCATCAGCAGCGCGTCGTAGATCAGGGTCTCGACCTGGGTATCGGGACCGTTGGTCGGTGCGAGCGGGTTCCAGTTCTTGGGCTTCTGGTACAGGTACACGTTGAGGGTGGTGCCGCCCGGGCCAGCCGCGGCGCCGCCCACGGTCGGTGCGGGGGCCGCGACCGCCGTGCTGGCCGCGGAAGCCAGCGTCGGAGCCACGGTGCTGGCTGCCACTGCCGCCGTGCTCGCCGCGGCCGCGGCCGTTGACGCGACCTGCGCCGCCTGCGTGGGCGCCGCGGCGGCGACGGCCGTTGATGCGGGCTGCGCAGCCGCCGCCAGCGTGGGCCCGGCCGCCGGACTCGCAGGACCACACGCCGTCACGAACAGCACGAGTGCCACCAGCGGCGTGCAGACTCTCCAAATGTCCTTCACACGTCAACCCTCCAGGTCTCCGCATCGTACCCGCTGACTGGCGCGAGAGGGTATGGCGGCATGTAACCGTCTGTAACACCGCGCCACCGGCTGCCTGGTGTATCGTGTCGACAATCATCACACACACAGACGGGGAGTGCGCTTGTGACCGTCCCGCGCTCGCGACGCCAGTTCCTTCAGTACGCGTTCCTGGGCTCGGCTGCAACGCTGCTCGCCGCCTGCGGCATCGCCACCCCGGCCGCACCCACCTCACCCACCACGCCACCCGCCGCCGCGCAGCCAACCACCGCACCGGCGACCACGGGCGCGGCCGCCGCACAGCCAACCGCCGCCTCCGCGTCGGCACCCACGGCCGCGGCCGGGCAACCCTCGGCAACACCGGCGGCCACCACCGGCTCGTCCGCCACCGATGCGCACATCGCCATCCAGGTCAAACCGACCGGTTTCTACACGCTTCAATTCATCGCCCAACAGATCTCCACGCTGTTCCTGGACAAGCTGTTGACCGTCGCCGACGACTGGACTCTCCAGCCGCGCCTGGCCTCCAGTTGGGACATCGCGCCTGACGCGTCGTCCGTCACCTTCCACCTGCGACCCAACCTGAAGTGGAGCGACGGTGAGCCGCTGACCGCCAAAGACATCTGGTTCACCTTCAAATCCACCATGGATGTGCGCACCGCGGCGGCGCCTGGACCAACCTCCATTATCACCGGTTACCAGGACTTCCGCGATGGCAAGATCGATTCACCTCCAGGCCTGGTCATCGTCGACGACAACACCTTCCGCGTCGACTTCGATACGCCCAACGCCGGCTTCGTTCCCAGCATCAGCTTCCTCGGCTTCCAGATCCTGCCCGAGCACATTCTCGGCTCCGTCGACCCCACGCAGTTGCAGCAGCACCCGTATTTCCTGAACCCGACCGTGGGCAGTGGTCCGTTCAGCTTCGTCAAATACGAAACTGACCAGTACGTGCAGGTGGAGCGCAACCCGAACTTCTGGGGCACTCCGGCCAAGCTGGAGCGCATTTTCGTGCACACGACGACACCGGATGTCGCCACCGCCCAACTCCAGAAGGGCGAGATCCTGCACACCCAGATCTCGGTAACAGACACCGAGACACTCAAGAACATGCCCGGCATCAAAGTCGCCAACAAGCCCGCCGCGGGCATCTTTCTGATGGCGCCCATGATCGACGGACAGAAATTCAACGACAAGCGCGTCCGTCAGGCGCTCGTGTATGCCATCGACCGCAAGGGCATTGTCGACCAGGTGCTCAAGGGGTACGGTCGCGTGGTCAACAGCCACATCATCGGTCCGGATTGGGCGATCAATCCCAACCTGAATACGTATGACTACAACCCCGACAAAGCCAAAGCTCTCCTCCAGGACGCCGGCTGGGATCCGAATACGCCGGTCGTCATCAACTGGATGAACGGCCAGGGTGGCCAGGACGTCCAGAATGCGCTGCTCATCGCCCAGTCACAGTTGCAAGCTGTCGGCATCAAGGCCGACTTCCAACCGCTGGAGCGCGGTCCGCTGCTGGATGCAATCACCAAACGCAATTTCGACCTGGTGTCGTATGGCGGCGGCGTGTATACCGTGGACCCCGACAGCACCTCGTACGTGCTGATGACACAGTTCATTCAGCCCAAGGGCGCCAATAACGCGGGCTACTCCAATCCCGCCGTCGACGACCTGTTCATGAAGGGCCGCGCCGCCACCGACCAGGCCACGCGCGCGCAGATCTACCAGCAGGCTTCGGCGATGATCAACGACGACGTCTCGCACGTGTGGCTGTTCGTCGCCGACGCCATCTATGGCTACAGCGACAAGTTGATGGGCCTGAAACCCCATGGCGATTTCAACTCCGCGTACTGGAACGCCAACGAGTGGTCCGTCACCGCATAACAGCGGTCGACGTCATCCCGGTCCGCGCGGCAATGGCCACTCCGCGCGGACCGTCGATCCTCACGTATCACGTCCGTGAAACGCTGTTCGTCAAGCTGACCACCGACC